>NZ_WKFA01000019.1:0-98718 GCF_021605325.1 Pseudomonas sp. PA-7-1E | reverse complement strand
TTCCGTGGTCTCGTGGGCTCGGAGATGTGTATAAAGAGACAGCTCGAACACCGAGGGATACGCCGGCCGCTGCACATACCGCCCGGCCCCTCGCTGCGCGCGCAGGTCACCATCGGCCCATACCAGCTTGCCCTGGCTGATGGTGTGGCTGGGCACGCCGCGCACGGTCTTGCCTTCGAAGATGTTGAAGTCCACCTGCTGATGGTGGGTCTTGGCGGAAATGGTCCGCGTGCCCTCGGGGTCCCATAGCACCAGGTCGGCATCGGCGCCTACGCGTATCGCGCCTTTGCGTGGGTAGAGGTTGAAGATCTTCGCGGTGTTGGTGGAGGTCAGCGCGACAAATTCCTGCATCGACAAACGCCCGGTATTGACGCCTTCGTGCCACAGCAGCGCCATGCGGTCTTCAATGCCGGCGGTACCGTTGGGGATCTTGCTGAAGTCGTCACGCCCGGCGGCTTTTTGCTCGGCGCAGAAACAGCAGTGGTCGGTGGCGGTGGTGTGCAGGTTGCCCGCTTGCAGGCCGTGCCACAGCGCCTCTTGGTGCCCGCGTGGGCGGAATGGCGGGCTCATCACATAGCCGGCGGCGGTCTGCCAGTCGGGGTGCTGGTACACGCTGTCATCGAGCAACAGGTGGCCGGCGAGCACCTCACCGTACACCGCCTGGCCCTTGCCACGGGCATAAGTGATTTCATCCAGGGCTTCCTTTGTCGACACATGCACCAGGTACAGCGGCGTGCCGATGGTCTCGGCAATCCGGATGGCACGGCTGGCCGCTTCGCCTTCCACCTGGGACGGACGCGACAGCGGATGGGCTTCCGGCCCGGTGATACCCTGGGCCATCAGCTTGCGTTGCAGGTGGTACACCAGCTCGCCATTTTCGGCATGCACCGTGGGCACCGCGCCGAGTTCCAGGCAGCGTTCGAAACTGGCGACCAAGGTGTCATCGGCAGCCATGATCGCGTTCTTGTAGGCCATGAAATGCTTGAAGCTGTTGATGCCGTGATGGCTGACCAGCTCGGCCATTTCCTCGCGTACCTGCTCGCTCCACCAAGTGATCGCTACATGAAACCCGTAGTCGGCGGCAGACTTTTCGGCCCAGCCGCGCCACTGGTGGAAAGCTTCCATCAGCGATTGCTGTGGGTTGGGAATCACGAAGTCGATGATCGACGTGGTACCACCGGCCAAGCCTGCCGCCGTGCCACTGAAAAAGTCTTCACTGGCCACGGTGCCCATGAAGGGCAGTTGCATATGGGTATGGGGGTCAATGCCGCCTGGCATCAGGTATTGGCCGCTGCCATCGAGTATTTCGCAGCCTGTGGGAATATCCAGATTCGTGCCAATGGCGCGAATTAGACCCTCTGCGCATAACACATCGGCGCGGTAACTTTCATCATGGGTAATAACGGTGGCGCCACGGATCAACAGCGACATGTCGAGTTCCTCACAGGCTTGACCGGCTTGTGCCAGTTCTAAGTGTTGTAATGCTGCGTACCGAGGGTCGGTTAATTCCTGTCATCGGTGACAGGAATAGAAACTAGCCCGAGTTTTTCGAATGAGCAAGAAGATTTTTATCAAGCTTTTAATGTTTTTATCTAATTGATTTATAAGGTAAAAATACTATTTTCACCAAAATGAAGCACGCCAACCCTGTTTTGACGCACTTGACAGGTTCTTGATCTGTTCAATATTTCTTATTGCAAATCAGGCGCTTGAGATATGCCGCTTGACGGCGTCGAGAAATAAAAATAATTGTGATGCACCAGTTTGAGACCTGCAGGTTCCGGCAACTTGCGTATTGTTTAGCCTGACGCGTGCGGCAAGTAGCACAGGCTCAATTGGAAAGCTGATAAACATCAGCAAGTTATACAAGCGGTGCGGGTTCAGAGGCGGTTGTCGGCACGGTTATTGAGTGCACGGGCAGTTGGCCGGAACCCTGGATGTCATGTTGTTGATGCGGTACTCCGGCCACCTGAACCTAGCGTGCAGGTGAGCAACAATAATTTTAAAAAAACCGTGGAGCGGCCATGCAACAGAACAGATCGCAAGTCATCGAGCGCAACGGCCTGTACGAACTCGACGCCGGCCCCGACGTCCTCGACAGCCCTCGCTACAACCACGATATGGCACCTACCAAAGTGCACGAGCGCACCTGGAACAAATGGCACATCACTGCGCTGTGGGTCGGCATGTCGATCTGCGTGCCCACCTACACGCTGGGTGGGGTGCTCACGGCGTATTTCGGGCTGTCGGTGGGGGAGGCGCTGATGGCGATCCTGCTGGCCAATATCGTGGTGTTGATCCCGCTGACCCTCAACGCGTTTCCCGGCACCAAGTACGGCATTCCGTTTCCGGTGCTGTTGCGTTCGTCCTTTGGCATCCTCGGTTCCAACGTACCGTGCCTGATCCGCGCGCTGGTGGCCTGCGGCTGGTTTGGTATCCAGACGATGTTTGGCGGTCTGGCGATCCACCTGTTCCTGGGCTCGATTTTCGACGGCTGGAAAGCCCTCGGCGGGACCGGTGAGGTGATCGGTTTCATGCTGTTCTGGTGCTTGAACCTGTGGGTGGTGCTGCGCGGCGCCGAGTCGATCAAGCGCCTGGAAACCTTGTCGGCGCCGCTGTTGGTCGCCGTAGGAGTTGGTCTGCTGGTATGGGCGATGCCGAACGTGTCCCTCAGCGAGCTGATGGCTATTCCACCCAAGCGCCCCGAAGGCGCCAGCCTCACCGGTTACTTCATGGCGGGGCTTACGGCGATGGTGGGCTTCTGGGCCACCTTGTCACTGAACATTCCCGACTTCAGCCGCTACGCCAACAGCCAGAAAGACCAGATTCTGGGGCAAATCTTCGGCTTGCCGCTGACCATGTTCCTGTTCGCCGCCCTCGGCGTGGTCATGACCGCCGCCTCGGTGAAACTGGTGGGGGTGAGCGTCTCCGATCCGGTGAGCCTGATTGGTCATATCCAGAGCCCGGTGTGGGTGGCCATCGCCATGGCGCTGATCATCGTCGCCACCTTGTCCACCAACACTGCGGCGAACATCGTCTCGCCCACCAACGACTTCCAGAACATCGCGCCCAAGCTGATCAACCGCACTACGGCGGTGATCCTCACCGGCCTGGTAGGGCTGGCGTTGATGGCCCATGAACTGCTGAAAAAACTCGGGCTGATTGTCTCGGACGTCAGCCTGGAAACCGTGTATTCCAATTGGCTGCTGGGCTATTCAAGCCTGCTGGGGCCGATTGCCGGGATCATGGTGGTGGACTATTTCATCACCCGCAGACAACAGTTGGACCTGGCCGGCCTGTACCGCGACGACGTGTACCCGGCCTGGAACTGGAGCGGCTTTGTCGCCTTTGGCGTACCGGTGGTGCTGACGCTGCTGTCGCTGGGCAGCGATGCGTTCAGCTGGTTCTACAGCTACGGCTGGTTCACCGGCTCGGCGTTGGGCGGGGTGTTGTATTACGGGCTCAATGCCAAGCGCGCTAGCACTCCACTCACCGCCAAATCCCCGTTGTAAACACGGTTCAGGTGGGAGCTGGCTTGCCTGCGATAGCGGACTATCAGTTAAAGCCGTGTCGCCTGACACACCGCTATCGCAGGCAAGCCAGCTCCCACAGTTGACCGCGTTAATTCATAAGAACCTGTAGCCTGAGGAGACCCCCATGAACGCTGCCCTCGACGTTCTGCAATCGACCCATCAGCACATCAACCGCGACCGTCTGTGGCAGTCGCTGATGGACCTGGCCAAACTCGGCGCCACCCCCAAAGGCGGAGTGTGTCGCCTGGCCCTTACCGACCTCGACCGCAAGGCTCGCGATCTCTTCGTGCAGTGGTGTGAAGCGGCGGGTTGCACCGTGACCATCGACGGCATCGGCAATATCTTTGCGCGCCGTCCCGGCCGCAATCCCGACCTGCCACCGGTGATGACCGGCAGCCATATCGACACCCAGCCCACCGGCGGCAAGTTCGACGGTTGCTTCGGCGTGCTGGCCGGTGTGGAAGTGCTGCGCACCCTTAACGACCTGAATGTGGAAACCGAGGCGCCGCTGGAAGTGGTGGTATGGACCAACGAAGAAGGCTCGCGTTTCCCGCCGTGCATGATGGGCTCAGGGGTGTTTGCCGAGAAGTTCAGCCTCGCCGATACCCTGGCCAAGGTCGATACGGACGGCGTCAGCGTGGGGGATGCGTTGAACGCGATTGGTTATGCCGGAACACGGTCGGTCAGCGGGCATAAGGTCGGCGCGTATTTCGAGGCCCATATCGAACAAGGGCCGATTCTGGAGGATGAACACAAAACTATCGGCGTGGTGCTCGGCGCCCTCGGGCAAAAGTGGTTTGACCTGAAGCTGCGCGGTGTTGAAGCCCATGCCGGCCCTACACCCATGCACTTGCGCAAGGATGCCCTGGTAGGCGCGGCAGCGGTGGTGGCCGCCGTGAACGCTGCGGCCTTGGCGCACCAGCCCCATGCATGCGGCACGGTGGGGTGCCTGCAAGCGTATCCGGGATCGCGCAACGTGATTCCCGGTGAGGTGCGCATGACCCTGGATTTTCGTCATCTGGAACCGGCACGGCTGGACTCGATGATTGCCCAGGTGCGTCAGGTGATCGATGACACCTGCGCCAAACATGGCTTGAGTTTCGATATGCAGCCCACGGCGGACTTCCCGCCGCTGTACTTCGACAAAGGCTGCGTGGAGGCGGTGCGCGATGCCGCCAATGGCTTGGGCTTGTCGAACATGGACATCGTCAGCGGGGCAGGGCACGACGCGATTTTCGTCGCTGAGCTGGGCCCGGCGGGGATGATCTTTGTACCGTGTGAAGGCGGCATCAGCCACAACGAAATCGAAAATGCCGCGCCGGATGACCTGGCGGCAGGTTGTGCGGTGTTGTTGCGCGCGATGGTGGCCGCTTCAGCGGCCATTGCCAGCGGCAAGTTAGCCGCCTGAATGATCGTTCCCACGCTCCGCGTGGGAACGCCGCTCAGGACGCTCTGCGTCCGCCCTTGAAATCGTGACGCGGAGCGTCACAGGGTGCATTCCCACGCAGAGCGTGGGAACGATCAGTGGGTATTAACCCGGCTGCCAGCCGCCGCCGAGTGCGGTCAAAAGTCCCACGCTCGCCTGCAACTGCCGGGTCTGCACCGCCTGCAACGTTCTCTGTGCCTGCAACGCGGCGGTTTGGGCGGTGACCACGTCCAGGTAACTCACCGCCCCGGCCTGATAGCTGTTCATCGCCAAGGCTTGGGTATGTTGCGCCGCCTCTGCGGCCGCTTGTTCGTCCTCGGCTTGCTGCTGCAAATCCCGCAGTTGCGCGAGGTTATCTTCCACCTCACGCACGGCTTTCAATACGTGGGTACGGTACTGTGCCGAGGCTTCCTCGAATTCGGCCTTGGCCTGGCGCTCGTTGGCGCTCAAGCGTCCGCCATCGAAGATCGGCAGGTTCATCAGCGGCCCCAGTGCCCAATACCGGTTGCCGGCGGACAGCAGGTTGCCAACGCCTTGGGTCTGCCCGCCCAGCACACCGGTCAAACTGAAATCCGGGAACCACGCCGCCTTGGCCACGCCGATCGTTGCGTTGGCCGCAAACACACGACGTTCAGCTGCGGCAATGTCTGGACGACGCTGCAGCAAGTGGCTGGGCAACTGCGCCGGAATGCTTGGCAACGCCATTAGCTGCGGGCTGGGCGGCAATGAAAAATCACTGGCCGTCACGCCCACCAATTCGCCGATGGCATGCTCGGCGAGGTTGCGCTGGCCACGCACTTCGTCCAGCTGCGCCTTGGCTTCGGCCAGTTGGTTCTGCGCGCGGGTCAGGTCCAATTCCGAGGCAATCTGGCCTTCATAACGGCTGCGGGTCAGTTGCAGCGCCTGGCTGAAGTCTTGCAACGAAGTGCTCAGGATTCGGCGCTGCGCATCCAGCCCATTGAGCTGCACATACAGGCTCGCCAACTGCTGTTGGAGGCTCAAGCGCACCACCGCCAAATCATCAAAGGACGCTTGTGCCTGGGCATCGCCCGCGGCGACCTGGTTGCGGATTCTGCCCCACAGGTCGAGGTCGTATCCCAGGGAGAACCCAGCGGTATTGCTGTTGTACACCGACGGCTGTGTAGTACCGCGTAACGGTCGTGAATCCGATTGACGCTGGCGCAGCGGTTGCACGCTGGCGGTGATTTGCGGGAAAAGGCCCGCGTGCAGTTGACTGGCATAGGCCTGGGACGCATCGAAGTGCGCCAGCGCCGCGGCAAGGTCCGGGTTGGCCTTGAGCAGTTGCTGTTGCAGCGCGTTCAGGCGCGAATCGTTGTAAAGCTGCCACCACTGGGGCGCCAGTTGATCCGACGGTTGCGCGCTGTGCCAGGGGCCATCGCTGGTTTGTTCGCGGTAGTGGGCGGGCAGGTCAATCGACGGCACCGTATAGGTGGGCGCCATCGAGCAACCCTGCAACGCCAGTACCATCAGTGCCGCCAGCGGCTTAAGCCTTGGGCGCATGCGCACCTCCCGAGGCGTCGGCCAGTTGCACCGGGTCGCCTTCGCGCAGGGCGTCGGGCGGGTTGTCGATGATGCGGTCAGCAGGCTTCAGGCCTTGGTCGATCACCAGGCGCTCGCCGAGGTCCAGGCCAATATGAATGTCTTGCAGGTGCACATGGTTGCGACCGTCCAGTACCGCAACCTGGGTGCCCTGGGCGCGGAAGATCAAGGCGCTGGCCGGGATGCTCACGCCATGGGTATCGGCCGGAATCGGCAGGGTGACTTCGGCGTAATCGCCTGGCAGCAGTTCGCCGTTGGGGTTGTCGGCAACGAACTGGGCGAGCAGGGTGCCAGAGCGGCGGTCGATGGCAGTGGAGTCACCGATCAGGTGTGCCTTGAAGTGCTCGCCGGGGTGCTCGGGGACGGTCAGTTCGGCCTCAAGGCCCGTATGAATGACCGCTGCATAGTTCTGCGGCACCGGCACGTACAAGCGCAATTGGTGGGTGTCGGCAATGTTGAACAGTTCCGGATCGCTGGCGTTATCGGCCTTGATCAACTGGCCGATGTCCGTGTTGCGGGCAGTGATGGTGCCAGCGAATGGCGCTCGAAGGGTCTTGTAGCTTTCCAGGGCGCACAGTCGTGCGTAGTCCGCTGCCGCGGCTTCGGTGTTGGCCTTGGCGGCTGCGGCGTTGGAGGTTTTCTCATCGGCGTCCTGGCGCGATACCGAATGGCTGGCCAGCAGGTTTTGCCAGCGGGTCGCCGTGGTGGCTGCCAGGCGTGCATTGGCTTGTTGCTGGATCAGGCGGGCATGGGCCTGGGCCAGTTGTTGGTCGAGGTCTGGGCTGTCGATTTCGGCGAGGATTTGCCCGGCCTTGACCTGGGCACCGATGTCGACTTTCCAGTCCTTCAAGTAGCCGCTGACCCGCGCATGGATCGCCGCTTTGCTCCATGCGTCCAGGTGGGCGGGCAGGCGCAGGGTGTCACCGCCGGCGTTTGGCTTGGGTTGGAACACCATTACCTGGGGGACGGCGGCGGCTTCGGTCCAGGCGGTGACCGACTGCTCGTGCAGCGTACGCGCGTGCAGGCCGCTGGCGACTAACAGGGCAGCCAACGTCAGGCCACCCACACCCAGGAGCATCAGACGCTTGCGCGAGGGTTTTTGATCAGGCGACATGGGGCGTTTCTCCAGCAGTTGCGCGAGTAGGATGACGACCGTGGACCAGGCTGAAGACCACGGGAACAAACAACAAAGTGGCGATGGTGGCGAAGACCAGGCCACCGATGACCGCCCGGCCGAGCGGGGCGTTCTGCTCCTCGGAAATCGCCAGGGGCAACATGCCAATGATCATTGCCAGGGCGGTCATGCACACCGGGCGAAAGCGCGTATAGCCGGCTTCTAGCGCGGCTTTCAACGCATCGCCGTGTTCGGCCAGGCGCTCACGGCAGAAGCTCACCACCAGGATCGAGTTGGCGGTGGCCACGCCCATGCACAAGATGGCGCCGGTGAGTGCTGGCACCGACAACGAGGTGCCACTGAGAAACAGCATCCACACGATGCCCGCCAATGCTGCCGGCAACGCCGTGATGATCACAAAAGGGTCGGCCCATGATTGGAAGTTGACCACGATCAGCAAGTAGATCAGCACCACCGCGCCGAGCAGTCCGAAGCTCAAACCACTGAACGCCTCATGCAGCGCATCGATCTGCCCGTGCAGGCTGATGGTCGCGCCTTTGGGGCGCAGGGACGCAGTGTCATCCAGCACCTTTTGCACATCACGGGCCACACCGCCGAGGTCGCGGCCTTGCACGTTGGCGTACAGGTCCAGGGTAGGCTCGATGTTGTAGTGGGTCACCACGGCCGGGCTCTGTACCCGGGAGATGGTTGCCACGCCGCCGAGAATTTGCGCCTGCCCATCGGCACCGGTCACTGGCAGCGCTTCCAGGGACGGCAGGCTGTCGAGGCGGTATTGCGGGGTGGCGGCGACGATGGAGTAAGACACGCCGTTGGCCGGGTTGAGCCAGAAGGTCGGCGCGGTTTGCGAGCTGCCGGCGAGGGAGGCGACCATGCTGTTGGTGACGTCACGCTCGGTGATGCCCAGGCCATTGGCGCGCATACGGTCCACGTTTACTTGCAGCGAGGGGTAGCCGGTGGACTGCTGGATCCGCAGGTCGGCAATCCCCGGTACATGTTGCAAGCGCCGTTCAAGCTCGACGGCATAGGCGCGGTTTTCCGCGTCATTGCGCCCGGAGATTTTGACGTCCAGAGGGGCGGGAGCGCCGAAGTTGAGGATCTGGCTGCTGATGTCCGCCGGCAGGAACGCAAAGTGGCTGCCGGGGAAACTTTGCGGCAGGGCTTCGCGCAGTTTTTTCACATAGTCGGCGGTGGGCGCGTGGTGCGTTTTTAAGCTGACTTGAATATCGCCATCTTGCGGGCCGATGGTGCCGCTGCTGCTGTAGGCCATGTCGATGCCGCTGAGCGGAATGCCGATATTGTCGACGATGGTGTCCAGTTCTTCGGCCGGGATGACCTCGCGGATCCGCTCTTCGATGCGGTCGAACGCCGCGGCGCTTTCTTCGATGCGCGTGCCCAGTGGCAAGCGCACATGCAGGGCCAAGGCACCCGCATCGGTGGCCGGGAAAAAGTCCTGGCCCAGGCTCGGCAACAGCAGGAACGACGCGAGTACGCAGGCCAGGAACCCGACAATAAAGCGCTTGCGTGCGCCCAGCGCCAGCGTCAGCAGGCCATGGTAGGTGTCGCGGATATTGGAAAAGTGTCGTTCGAATCCCTGTTGAAAATTCAGCACCGATTGCAGCAACGCATTGCGCGGCCTCACGTGCTGTTCACCCTCGTGGTGATTGATGAATGCATCTTCCGGATGATGCCCCGCGCCTGCCTCCGGCCTATGTGGTTTGAGCAAATACATCGCCAGCGTCGGCACCAGGGTACGCGAGAGAATGAACGAACTGGCCATGGCAAAGATCACCGCCAGCGCCATTGGCCGGAACAGGTAACCGGCGATGCCTTGCAGCAAAAACATCGGCACGAACACGATGCAGATGCACAACAGCGAGACGAAAGCCGGGCCGACGATTTGCGCGGCGCCGTCGAGAATCGCGGCCTTCACCGCCTTGCCTTGCTCCAGGTGCCAGTTGATGTTCTCGATGGTCACCGTGGCGTCGTCCACCAGGATGCCCACCGCCAACGCCAGCCCGCCCAATGTCATCACGTTGAGGGTTTGCCCACTGACGGCCAACAGCGCGATGGCCGACAGCACTGCCAGAGGAATCGACGCGGCGATGATCAAGGTCGAGCGCCAACTGCCGAGAAACAGCAGGATCATCGCACTGGTGAGCAGTGCGGCAATGATGCCTTCCTGGGCCACGCTGCCCACCGACTGCTTGACGAACACCGAGGCATCGCCCAGCAGCGAGGTTTTCAGCGACGGTGGCAAGGTTTCGTTGATGCGCGGCAGCATCTGCCGGATACCGTCGATGATCGAAAGCGTGGAGATGCTGCCGTTTTTCAGCGCCGGCATCAGCACGGCGCGATGGCCGTCGACCCGCACGATATTGGTTTGCGGTGGTGAACCGTCGCGCACATGGGCCACTTGGCCGATGGTGATCAGCGCACCGTCGACGGTCTTGATCGGCAAGTCGTTGAGCTCATCAATCGCCTTGGGGCTGTTGTTGAGCAGGATCGTGTATTCGTTGGGGCCGAGCTTGGCGGTGCCCACCGGGATGATCTGGTTCTGCAGCGCCAGGGCGTTGCCCACGTCTTGGGCCGACAAGCCTTTGGCGGCCAGGGCTTGAGGGTCGAGGTCGAGGGTGATCTGCCGTTGCTTGCCACCCATTGGGGTGGGCATGGCCAGGCCGGGCAGGGCGCTCAAGGGCAGGCGGATATTGTTCTGCACCAGGTCGCGAATTTTGGCTTCCGAAAGGCTGGGGCTGGAGAACGCCATTTGCAGGATCGGCACCGTGGAAGCGCTGTAGTTGAGGATCAGCGGCGGGGTGATGCCCGGTGGCATTTGCTTGAGCACGGTTTGTGACACCGCCGTGACCTGGGCATTGGCGGTACGGATATCGACGCCAGGCTGGAAGAAGATCTTGACGATGCCCATGCCGGGCAACGATTGCGACTCGATATGTTCGATGTCGTTGACGGTGGTGCTCAGGGAGCGTTCGTAGGTGTAGATCACCCGGCCGGCCATGGCGTCCGGAGACAGGCCGTTGTACTGCCACACCACGGCGACCACGGGAATGCCGATATCGGGAAAAACATCCGTGGGCGTACGCAGGGCCGCCATCGGCCCGATGATGCAGATGAATATAGCCAGCACGATGAAGGTGTACGGCTTGTGCAGTGCGGTCTTTACCAGCCCGAGCATGCGTGAGTCTCCGAGAAGAGCAGGATTGCAAACCCCGGCAGTCTTGACCGACCCACCTAACACGCACCTTTCAGCCAGGTGAAGGAAGTTTTAGTCAAGGGCTGAAGATACTTTCATAGGGATTCATTTGTTCCAGGAAGGGCGGCTCATCAAGCTTGTCAGCCATCGGATACGAGCTTTTCATTCATGCCCTTTGGAGCCCTGTCATGTCACTCAAACCACTGTTGTTAGTTCCCGTCCTTGGCTTTGTCTGTTTACTGTCGGCCTGCGCCGGCCCGATCCCCAAGGCGGACCCCAGCGAAGCCTGGATCGGCTTGCAGGAAGAAGCGCCGAATGACCTGATGGCCGAGCGTGTCGATGGCAAGCGGGTGGACGATGGGCGCTATTTTGAGGTGACCCCGGGTGACCATCGCCTGGACGTGACTTTATTTGAAGACGAGCCGGGTGATGACAACCAGCAGGACTGCCAGGGCCGCATCGAGTACAAGCATTTCAAGGCAGGTGAGCACTACACCCTGGTGGAGTCGAGCCTGGGCACCACGGTGCGCGCGTCTCTTGAGGACGGCCACGGCAAGGAAATTGCCGCGACCCAGGACTTCAATTGCATGCCTGGCTAGGCGTGATGCGCCGTCGCCTTGTGCGGTTCTGCAGGTGCAGCAGGTTTGACGTGGGGGTGATGATGCCGGCGCGTCACGCGCATGACTCCCCACAGCATGGCGGCGGCGACGGCCAGCCAACCACAGATCAACAGGAAAATCGTTGTCGCAAGGCTCATTCGGGCCTCCTTTCGCCCACTTGGGGCACACACAGTCTTCTCAATGGACAGTCTAGTCAGCTGGCGGTTGCCTGCTATTGACCAATGGTCGAGTCGGTCCAACTTCTTTGCTCTATCAGCGCCGCTTTACTGAGCCAGTGGGCTATACCGGCGGGGCGGGGCGCCCTATGATCGGAGGCCTTTACCGGCAGTTGATCAAGAGAGTGAAAAAATTGCGCTTACGGTCGAACCTTAAAACCTCCTTGCTGCTCGCCGCTGCCCTTGGGCTGGCGGCCTGTGCCAGCAGCACACCATCGAAACTGCCAGGCTTGCCGGAGCGCGTTGAACTCACTGGCGTGCCGACCTTTCGCAGCGAGGCTTATCAGAGCGGTCCTACGGCACTTGCCAGCATGCTGTCGCAACAAGGCATTGTCATGACACCGGGTTTGCTTGATAAACCGCTGCACCTGCCCGGCGCCGAGGCGGACCTTGAGCGCAACATGCAAGTGTTGGCACGTGAATACGGGCTGATGGTGTATCCACTGGAGGCCAAGCTGACCGCCGTGCTGGCGCAGGTGGCGGCGGGTTACCCGGTGATGGCGCGGATCAACGCCAGTTATTGGTCCGGGGCGCGCTATGTCGTGGTGGTGGGGTTCAACCAACAGAAGAGTACGGTGCTGTTGCGCTCTGGCAACGAGCGCCGGCTGATCATGAGCTTCAGCGACTTCGAGTCGGCGTGGGCGAGCGCGGGCCATTGGGCCATTCTGACCCAGCGCCCGAGCCAGTTGCCGGCCAATGTGGACGTGCAGCGCTGGCGCGATGCGGCCAACGCCACGGCGCAGGCGGGGCAGGAGCAAGCGGCGGCCCAAGCGCTCAAGGTGTTGGCAGAGAAGAAGTGAAGCTCAAATAGTGTGGGAGCGGGCAAGCCCGCTCCCACACTAAAACCGTTGCTTATCGACGCACTTCCGCAGCGGTCGCTCGGTTCTTGAGGTTTTTATCGGCCTTGTAACGCAGCGCCACATCCGGCACTGCGCCGCCTTTGCCGGTCTCGACCCAGCTACGAATACGGCTGGCATCGGCAAAATGGGTGAACTTGCCAAAGGCATCCAGAATCACCAGCGACACCGGGCGATTGCCCATGCTCGTCACCAACACCAGGCAATGGCCGGCCTGGTTGGTGAAACCGGTCTTGGTCAGCTTGATATCCCAGTTGGCGCGGTTGATCAGGTGATCGGTGTTGGAGAAGCCCAAGGTGTAATTAGGCTTGCGGAACGACACGGTCTTTTCCTTGGTGGTGCTCAACTGGCTCAGCATCGGAAACTTGCGCGCATAGGCCAGCAGCTTGCTCAGGTCGCGGGCGGTCGACACGTTATGGATCGACAGGCCGGTGGGCTCCACGTAGTGGGTGCTGGTCATGCCCAGGGACTTGGCCTTGGCGTTCATCGCGGCAATGAAGGCCGCGTAACCGCCTGGATAGTGGTGGGCGAGGCTGGCGGCGGCGCGGTTTTCCGAAGACATCAGCGCGATCAGCAGCATTTCCTTGCGTGGCATCTGGCTGCCGATCTTCACCCGGGAGAACACGCCTTTCATCTCGGGCGTGTCGGTGATGTTGATGTCGATGTATTCGTCCATGTTCTGCTTGGCTTCGAGGACGATCAGGCCAGTCATCAGCTTGCTCACCGAGGCGATAGGTACCACCACGTCAGGGTTGCTGGAATAAATGACTTTATTGGTCTGCAAGTCGACCAGCATGGCGCTGCCGGAGGCGATCTGCAGCTTGGAGGCGTCACGCGGGGCCAGGGTGGATTCGGCGGCGTGGGCGAAGGTGCCTGTTAACGCAAAAAACAGGCTGACAATAGAAAGACGAATTTTCACGCGGATGAACTCGCTAAAAAGTAAGGAAATGCCGTTGTAGAACGGGTCTTAAGACAAATGACGTTACATTTTAGGAGTATGGATGAAGAACTGTCGAATGTTCTTCTAGAACCAGACGAAAGTGCCTAAAAACTAAGAAAAAACGGTTTTTTTACGGGCAATAAAAAGCCCTGCGCTAAGGCAGGGCTTTTTCATCACCTCTGGTTATTACCCGTGCAGCGTTTCCGCTGCATATAAGGTGTTTTCCAGCAAGCAGGCCCGGGTCATCGGCCCGACACCGCCGGGGACCGGCGTGATCCAGCCTGCTCGGGGCAGGGCGGTTTCATACACCACGTCGCCCACCAACTTGCCGTCTTCCTGGCGGTTGATACCCACGTCAATAACGATGGCGCCTTCCTTGATCCACTCACCCTTGACCAGGCCCGGCTTGCCGGCGGCGACTACCACCAGGTCGGCACGGCCGACGTGGCCGGCGAGGTCCTTGGTGAAGCGATGGGTGACGGTCACGGTGCAGCCGGCCAGCAGCAGCTCCATGGCCATCGGGCGACCGACGATGTTCGATGCGCCCACCACCACAGCGTCAAGGCCGTACAGGTCGACACCGGTGCTTTCCAGCAGCGTCATGATGCCTTTAGGCGTGCATGGGCGCAGCAGGGGAATGCGTTGGGCCAGGCGGCCGACGTTATAAGGGTGGAAACCGTCGACGTCTTTGTCCGGGCGGATGCGCTCAAGCAGTTTGGAGGCGTCCAAATGCTCTGGCAGCGGCAGTTGCAGGAGGATGCCGTCCATGCCCGGGTCATCGTTGAGGCTGTCAATCAGGTCGGTCAGGGCCTGTTGAGTGGTGTCCGAAGGCAAGTCGTAGGCCTTGGAAATAAAGCCGACCTCTTCACAGTCTTTACGCTTGTGCGAGACATAAACCTGAGAGGCAGGATCGCTGCCGACCAGGATCACCGCGAGGCCAGGCGTGCGCAGGCCTTGCTGGCTGCGCTCGGTGACTCGTTTGGCGATCTGCTGGCGCAGGCTGGCGGCGATTGATTTGCCGTCGATAAGTTGTGCAGTCATTACGCGTGATTAACCATCGAGAGGGGGAAGAAAAGTGCGCGCATTCTCGCATGCCAAGGCGCGAGGGCAAAGGCGCTTGGTCTGCAAATTGCCCTAACCCCTTAAATAAAATCAGTTTTTTTCAAAAAAGATTTGACGGGTTTCCAGGGCATCTATACTATTCGTCGCACTTGTCGGGCACAGCCTAGCACTGGTTAAGAAGGTCGAGCAGAATAGTTGTACTGCAAGGCTGGAAGCACTTAGTTTGTAATCCTCCAAGAGTACAGATTAATAAGGCGCCCGTAGCTCAGCTGGATAGAGCATCCGCCTTCTAAGCGGATGGTCGCAGGTTCGAGTCCTGCCGGGTGCGCCATTAGGCAGCTTTGGCACAAGTAGCGCTATATGGTGGGCGTAGCTCAGTTGGTAGAGCACGGGATTGTGACTCCCGTTGTCGAGGGTTCGATCCCCTTCGTCCACCCCATATTCTGAAAGGCGCCAGATTTAACAGTCTGGCGCCTTTGCTTTAAGAGCTTCAAGCGCGGATGTGGTGGAATTGGTAGACACACTGGATTTAGGTTCCAGCGCCGCGAGGCGTAAGAGTTCGAGTCTCTTCATCCGCACCAATTAAAGCTTTTCCCGGTCGTCAGGCGGGGCAGGGCTCAACAAAGAAGTGGTTTGGTTTCTTTGTTAACGCATTATGGTGGGCGTAGCTCAGTTGGTAGAGCACGGGATTGTGACTCCCGTTGTCGAGGGTTCGATCCCCTTCGTCCACCCCATATTCGAAAGGCGCCAGATTTAACAGTCTGGCGCCTTTTTTGGTTTTGGCGGTTTGATATTGGGTGGTTGCAGGTGCTGGGCTGCCCCAGCAGGGCGTGTCGTCGTATTTATGTATCTCGATGATGCCGCGTTGCTTGCTCGCCTTGTTCGCAGGGCGGGCCGTCAGGGAGATGAATGGTTGTTCCTTCTATATATTGAGAGAGGGGCGGCGCAGAGCCCTGGCGCAATTTGGCTGTATTTGTCACCGGGGCGAGGTACTTCAGTGCTTTCGTACCGATAAATTGCCGGCTGTTTTTCGCGGTGTTTTCAGTAGGGTGACTTCTTGAGTTTGACCCACTAGAATGCATGCCCTTGATTGGGGTCGGAAATGGCCGGCTAATGTCTGTGCAACGAGGAATATCCATGCAAGTTTCTGTTGAAAATACTACTGCTCTCGAGCGCCGCCTGAGCATCACCGTGCCGGCAGAGCGTATCGAGACTGCGGTCAACAAGCGTCTGCAGCAGACTGCCCAAAAGGCCAAGATCGCTGGTTTCCGTCCAGGCAAAGTGCCTATGAGCGAAATCAAGCGTCGTTTTGGTGCCGATGCGCGCCAGGAAGCTGTAGGTGACGTGATCCAGGCTTCCTTCTACGAAGCCGTTGTCGAGCAGAAGCTGAACCCTGCTGGCTCGCCTTCGATCGAGCCCAAGTCCCTGGAAGCGGGCAAGGACCTGGAATACGTTGCCGTATTCGAAGTGTTCCCGGAATTTGAAGTGGCCGGTTTCGAAGGTATCGAAATCGAGCGTCTGAGCGCCGAAGTGGCTGATTCGGACCTGGACAACATGCTGGAAATCCTGCGCAAGCAGAACACTCGTTTTGAAGTGGCCGACCGTGCCGCCCAGAACGAAGACCAACTGAACATCGATTTCGTTGGCAAGGTTGACGGCGAAGTCTTCGCTGGCGGCTCCTCCAAGGGCACTCAGCTGGTGCTGGGTTCCAACCGCATGATTCCTGGTTTCGAAGACGGCCTGGTTGGCGCCAAAGCCGGCGAAGAGCGCGTTCTGAACCTGACTTTCCCTGCTGACTACCAGAACCTGGACCTGGCTGGCAAAGCCGCCGAGTTCACCGTTACCGTCAACAGCGTTTCCGAGCCTAAGCTGCCAGAGCTGAACGAAGAGTTCTTCGCTCAGTTCGGCATCAAGGAAACCGGCATCGAAGGCTTCCGCACCGAAGTTCGCAAGAACATGGAGCGTGAGCTGCGCCAGGCTATCAAGTCCAAGGTCAAGAACCAGGTCATGGACGGTCTGCTGGCCGCCAACCCGATCGAAGTGCCTAAGGCCCTGCTGTCCAACGAAGTGGATCGCCTGCGCGTTCAAGCGGTTCAGCAGTTTGGTGGCAACATCAAGCCTGACCAACTGCCGGCCGAGCTGTTCGAAGAGCAAGCCAAGCGCCGCGTTGTGCTGGGCCTGATCGTGGCCGAAGTGGTCAAGCAGTTTGACCTCAAGCCAGACGAAGACCGCGTTCGCGAAATGATCCAGGAAATGGCTTCGGCCTACCAGGAGCCTGAGCAGGTCGTGGCTTGGTACTACAAGAACGAGCAGCAGATGAACGAAGTACGTTCGGTTGTGCTGGAAGAACAAGTTGTGGATACTGTTCTGCAGAAGGCTAAGGTGACCGATAAAGCGGTCTCTTACGAAGAAGCAGTCAAACCGGCGGAAGCAGCACAAGCCGACTGATTGTCCAACTCGTTGGAAATTCAACCATAAGCCAGCCTCGCGCTGGCTTATGCGTTTTCAAGACATGACTATTTGGGAGTAACTGCAGAGCATGTTCCGTAATTCCTATATTCAGCAGAACTCTGATATCCAGGCCGCAGGCGGCCTGGTCCCGATGGTTGTCGAGCAGTCCGCTCGTGGCGAACGCGCCTACGACATCTACTCGCGCCTGCTCAAGGAGCGAGTGATCTTTCTGGTTGGCCCGGTAGAGGACTACATGGCCAACCTGATTTGTGCGCAATTGCTGTTCCTTGAAGCGGAAAACCCGGACAAGGACATCCATCTCTACATCAACTCACCGGGCGGTTCGGTGACTGCGGGCATGTCGATCTACGACACCATGCAGTTCATCAAGCCAAACGTGTCGACCACCTGTATTGGCCAGGCGTGCAGCATGGGCGCCTTCCTGCTGACCGCGGGTGCCGAAGGCAAGCGTTTCTGCCTGCCGAACTCGCGTGTGATGATTCACCAGCCACTGGGCGGTTTCCAGGGCCAGGCGTCGGACATCGAAATCCACGCCAAGGAAATCCTCTTCATTCGTGAGCGTCTCAACACGCTGATGGCCAAGCACAGCGGGCGCACCCTGGAAGAAATCGAGCGCGATACCAACCGTGACAATTTCATGAGCGCTGAAGCCGCCAAGGAATACGGGTTGATCGACGCAGTGATCGACAAGCGCCCCGCTTAATATAAGCCGCTCAAAATAGGGCTGGTCGGCATCTCCGACCACTGGCGGGCTTGAAAAAGCCCGCATAAGCCTTCATCTTGTGTTGCAAGCCTATCGGATTTGGATCGAACGAATGACTGACACCCGCAACGGCGAGGACAACGGCAAGCTGCTCTATTGCTCCTTCTGTGGCAAAAGCCAGCATGAAGTACGCAAATTGATTGCCGGCCCCTCGGTGTTTATCTGCGACGAATGCGTCGACCTGTGCAATGACATCATCCGTGAGGAGGTGCAGGAAGCCCAGGCCGAGAGCAGTGCGCATAAATTACCTTCGCCTAAAGAAATCAGCGGCATCCTTGACCAGTACGTCATTGGTCAAGAGCGTGCAAAGAAGGTTCTGGCCGTAGCGGTGTACAACCACTACAAGCGCTTGAACCAGCGTGACAAGAAAGGTGACGAGGTTGAACTTGGCAAGAGCAACATCTTGCTGATCGGTCCTACAGGCTCGGGTAAAACCCTGCTTGCAGAAACCCTCGCTCGCCTGTTGAACGTTCCGTTCACCATCGCCGACGCCACCACCCTCACCGAGGCTGGCTACGTGGGTGAAGATGTCGAGAACATCATTCAGAAACTGCTGCAGAAGTGCGACTACGACGTAGAGAAGGCCCAGATGGGTATTGTCTACATCGACGAGATCGACAAGATCTCGCGCAAGTCGGACAACCCGTCGATCACCCGGGACGTTTCCGGTGAAGGCGTGCAGCAGGCCCTGTTGAAACTGATCGAAGGCACGGTTGCTTCCGTTCCGCCACAAGGCGGCCGCAAGCACCCGCAGCAGGAATTCCTTCAGGTTGATACGCGCAACATCCTGTTCATTTGTGGCGGTGCGTTCTCCGGTCTGGAGAAGGTGATTCAGCAGCGTTCCACCCGTGGCGGCATTGGTTTCAGTGCGGAAGTGCGTAGCAAGGAAGAAGGCAAGAAGGTTGGGGAGTCCCTGCGTGAAGTCGAGCCTGACGATCTGGTCAAGTTCGGTCTGATCCCGGAATTCGTTGGCCGTCTGCCGGTCCTGGCCACGTTGGACGAGTTGGATGAGGCGGCTTTGATCCAGATCCTCACCGAGCCGAAAAACGCCCTGACCAAGCAATACGGCAAATTGTTCGAGATGGAAGGTGTAGACCTCGAGTTCCGTACCGACGCGCTGAAATCGGTGGCCAAGCGGGCACTGGAGCGCAAGACCGGTGCACGTGGCCTGCGTTCTATTCTCGAAGGCGTATTGCTCGACACCATGTACGAAATCCCCTCGCAGTCCGAGGTGAGTAAAGTGGTGATCGACGAAAGCGTGATCGAAGGCAAGTCCAAGCCACTGTATATCTACGAAAACAGTGAGCCGGCTGCCAAGGCTGCACCCGACGCGTAAGCGTTCAGCAGTTGCGGTACAAGCAAGGGGCCTCTAGGGGCCCCTTGTTTTTTTGGGGGCTTTTCTCGGAGCGGTGGTTAAATTCGCGTGTATTCATGCGTTTAACTACTGGCATTGAGCTTGTTTTTTTTGCATGTAACCCCCATCTTGGTTTCAAGCTTATTTTTGAACTGTCATAGAGGCGAAATCATGAAGACAACCATCGAATTGCCTCTCCTGCCGTTGCGTGATGTCGTCGTCTATCCGCACATGGTTATCCCGCTGTTCGTGGGGCGCGAGAAGTCTATCGAAGCCCTCGAGGCCGCGATGACGGGCGACAAGCAAATCCTGCTGTTGGCCCAGAAGAATCCTGCTGATGATGATCCAGGTGAAGATGCCCTGTATCGCGTCGGCACCATTGCCACTGTCCTGCAATTGCTCAAACTGCCCGATGGCACCGTCAAGGTGTTGGTCGAAGGTGAGCAGCGCGGCGCCGTAGAGCGTTTCATGGAGGTGGACGGCCACCTGCGCGCAGAAGTGGCGCTGATCGACGAAGTCGAAGCCCCGGAGCGGGAGTCCGAGGTGTTCGTGCGCAGCCTGCTCTCGCAGTTCGAGCAGTATGTGCAGTTGGGCAAGAAAGTTCCGGCTGAAGTCCTGTCGTCCCTCAACAGCATTGATGAGCCAAGCCGCCTGGTCGACACCATGGCCGCCCACATGGCGCTGAAGATCGAGCAGAAGCAAGACATCCTCGAAATCATCGACCTGTCGGCCCGTGTCGAACACGTGCTGGCGTTGCTGGATGGCGAAATCGACCTGCTGCAGGTTGAGAAACGCATCCGTGGCCGTGTGAAGAAGCAGATGGAGCGTAGCCAGCGCGAGTACTATCTGAATGAGCAGATGAAGGCCATTCAGAAAGAACTCGGTGACGGCGAGGAAGGCCACAACGAAATCGAAGAGCTGAAGAAGCGTATCGATGCCGCTGGCCTGCCCAAAGACGCCCTG
The DNA here is from genome assembly GCF_021605325.1 of Pseudomonas sp. PA-7-1E. Lineage (NCBI taxonomy): Bacteria > Pseudomonadati > Pseudomonadota > Gammaproteobacteria > Pseudomonadales > Pseudomonadaceae > Pseudomonas > Pseudomonas sp. PA-7-1E. Next base: position 78,610 of record NZ_WKFA01000019.1, on the reverse strand, counting down.
ACCAAGGCCACCGCGGAGCTGAACAAGCTCAAGCAGATGTCGCCGATGTCGGCCGAAGCCACCGTGGTGCGCTCGTATATCGACTGGTTGGTGCAAGTGCCGTGGAAAGCCCAGACCAAGGTGCGCCTGGACCTGGCCCGTGCTGAAGAGATCCTCGACGCTGACCATTACGGCCTGGAAGAGGTCAAGGAGCGCATCCTTGAGTACCTCGCCGTGCAAAAGCGTGTGAAAAAAATCCGCGGGCCGGTGTTGTGCCTGGTCGGGCCTCCAGGTGTGGGTAAAACATCCCTGGCGGAATCGATTGCCAGCGCGACTAACCGCAAGTTCGTGCGCATGGCCTTGGGTGGCGTGCGTGACGAAGCGGAAATCCGTGGTCATCGCCGCACCTACATCGGTTCGATGCCAGGAAGATTGATTCAAAAGATGACAAAGGTGGGTGTACGCAACCCGCTGTTCCTGCTCGATGAAATCGACAAAATGGGCAGCGATATGCGTGGCGATCCGGCGTCGGCCTTGCTCGAAGTGCTTGATCCCGAGCAGAACCATAATTTCAACGACCATTACCTGGAAGTCGACTACGACTTGTCTGACGTAATGTTCTTGTGCACCTCCAACTCCATGAACATTCCGCCAGCCTTGCTGGATCGGATGGAGGTGATTCGTCTGCCGGGATACACCGAAGACGAGAAGATCAACATCGCCGTCAAGTACCTGGCGCCCAAGCAGATTTCGGCCAACGGCCTGAAGAAGGGCGAGATCGAATTCGAGGTCGAGGCGATCCGTGACATCGTGCGCTACTACACCCGCGAGGCCGGTGTACGGGGCCTTGAGCGCCAGATCGCGAAGATCTGCCGCAAGGCGGTGAAGGAGCACGCGCTGGAAAAACGCTTCTCTGTGAAGGTAGTTGCCGATTCCCTGGAACACTTCCTGGGCGTGAAGAAATTCCGCTACGGCCTGGCCGAGCAACAGGATCAGGTCGGCCAGGTGACTGGTTTGGCGTGGACTCAGGTAGGTGGCGAATTGCTCACCATCGAAGCTGCGGTGATTCCGGGCAAAGGCCAATTGATCAAGACCGGTTCCCTGGGGGACGTGATGGTCGAATCCATTACCGCCGCGCAGACCGTGGTGCGCAGCCGCGCCCGCAGCCTGGGCATCCCGCTGGACTTCCACGAGAAGCACGACACCCATATCCACATGCCGGAAGGGGCGACCCCTAAAGACGGCCCTAGCGCTGGCGTAGGCATGTGCACGGCGCTGGTATCAGCGTTGACCGGCATTCCTGTACGCGCCGATGTGGCGATGACCGGGGAAATTACCCTGCGTGGTCAGGTATTGGCGATCGGTGGTCTGAAAGAGAAATTACTCGCTGCGCACCGGGGTGGAATCAAGACCGTGATCATTCCTGAAGAGAATGTTCGCGACTTGAAGGAAATTCCTGACAATATCAAGCAGGATCTTCAGATTAAACCGGTTAAATGGATTGACGAGGTCCTGCAAATTGCGCTGCAATACGCGCCGGAGCCCTTGCCGGATGTGGTCCCGGAGATAGTCGCGAAGGACGAAAAACGCGAGTCCGATTCCAAGGAAAGAATTAGCACGCATTAATGTGTTGGAGCCTGGGGGGCTTCCTTGACAGCTTTTTAGAGCCCTTGTTATAAAGCGGCTCTTAAGTGTCTGTAGGCCATTCAGCACTGGTTTTGCTTTTTACCAAAAAACTTAGAATCATACTCAATAGATATATAAGGGGACTTAGAGTGAACAAGTCGGAACTGATTGATGCTATCGCTGCATCCGCTGATATCCCGAAAGCTGCTGCTGGCCGTGCGCTGGACGCAGTAATCGAATCCGTCACTGGCGCTCTGAAGGCCGGCGACTCCGTGGTACTGGTAGGCTTCGGTACTTTCTCTGTGACTGACCGCCCAGCTCGCACTGGCCGTAACCCACAGACCGGCAAAGCACTGCAAATCGCTGCTGCCAAGAAACCAGGTTTCAAAGCCGGTAAAGCCCTGAAAGAAGCCGTTAACTAAGCTTCGTTCAAGCCTTTGCTTACCCGGGTCGGACGCAGGTCTGGCCTGGCAGCGGAGCGGTAGCTGACCCACGTATCGGGTCGCCACGCCGGGGGTGCAGATTCGAACCCCCGTCCGCTCCGCCAGTTACGAGAAGGCGCATCCTCGGATGCGCCTTTCTTCTATCCGGACTCTACCCACGCTCCACGGTTGCCTAATTTTTGAAGTTCAACCGTTTCTGGGGGACGCATGCTGCAAAATATCAGGGACAATTCACAAGGCTGGATTGCCAAGACCATTATCGGGATCATCGTCGCTTTGATGGCGTTCACCGGTATCGAAGCCATTTTCCAGGCTTCGGGTAATAACAAGCAGGACGTGGCCAAGGTCAATGGTGAAGAAATCACCCAGACCGAACTGAGCCAGGCCGTCGATATGCAACGGCGCCAGCTGATGCAACAGTTGGGCAAGGATTTCGATGCTTCCCTGCTGGACGAAAAACTGCTGCGCGATGCTGCCCTCAAGGGCCTGATCGACCGCAAGCTGCTGCTGCAAGGTGCTGCCGATTCCAAGTTCGGCTTCTCGGAAGCGGCGCTGGACCAGGTGATCCTGCAGACGCCGGAATTCCAGGTGGACGGCAAGTTCAACGCCGAACGCTTTGACCAGGTGATCCGTCAGCTGGGCTATAGCCGCATGCAATTCCGTCAAATGCTGACCCAGGAAATGCTGATCGGCCAGGTTCGCGCAGGCATCGCCGGCAGCGGTTTTGTGACCGACGCCGAGGTGCTGGCATTTGCCCGTCTGGAAAAACAGACCCGCGACTTCGCTACCGTCAACATCAAGGCTGACCCTGCGGCGGTGAAACTCACCGACGACGAGGTCAAGGCCTACTACGACCAGCACGCCAAAGAGTTCATGACCCCGGACCAGGTGGTCATCGACTATCTGGAGTTGAAGAAGTCTTCCTTCTTCGACCAGGTCAGCGTCAAGGACGATGAGCTGCAGGCTGCCTACGAGAAGGAAACCGCCAACCTCGCTGAACAGCGTCGTGCCGCGCATATCCTGATTGAAGTCAACGACAAGGTCACCGAGGCGCAAGCCAAGGCCAAGATCGAAGACATCCAGGCGCGCCTGGCCAAGGGTGAGAAGTTCGAAGCCCTGGCCAAGGAGTTCTCCCAGGACCCAGGTTCGGCCAACAATGGCGGTGACCTCGGCTTTGCCGGCCCTGGCGTTTATGACCCGGACTTCGAAACCGCGCTGTACGGCTTGAAGCAAGACCAGGTGTCGGCGCCAGTGCGCACTACCTTCGGTTGGCATCTGATCAAGTTGCTGGGCGTTGAAGCGCCTGAGGTGCCATCGTTCGCCAGCCTGAAAGACAAGCTGACCCGCGAGCTCAAGGCACAGCAGGTTGAACAGCGTTTTGTCGAAGCGACCAAGCAATTGGAAGATGCGGCATTCGAAGCCTCTGACCTGGCCCAGCCGGCGTCTGACCTGAAGCTGACCGTCCACACTTCCGCGCCGTTTGGCCGTGAAGGTGGCGAAGGTGTTGCGGCCAACCGTGCCGTGGTCACTGCAGCCTTCAGCCCGGAAGTGCTGGATGAAGGTGCAAACAGCAGCGCTATCGAGCTGGACCCGGAAACCATCATCGTGCTGCGTGCCAAAGAGCATCTCAAGCCGGCCCAGTTGCCGCTGGAGAACGTCGCTGCGGCCATTCGCACCCAGATGACCAAGGAGCGCGCGAGCGCTGCCGCCAAAGCCCATGCCGACGAGTTGATCGCCAGCCTGCGTGATGGCAAGACCGCGCTGGACCAGCCGGTTGACGGCCAGGCCTGGAAGGTGACTGAGGCAGCTACCCGTGGTCAGGACTCCATCGACCCGGCCGTGCTGCAAGCCTTGTTCCGCATGCCCAAGCCTGCGGCCAAGGACAAGCCGACCTTCACCACCGTGACCCTGCGCGATGGCAGCCTGGTGATCGTGCGCTTGAACGGCGTGAACGAAGCAGCGGCCCCTACGGACGAAGAAAAAGCGCAATACCGCCGCTTCCTCGCTTCCCGTATTGGCCAGCAGGACTTCGCGGCCTACCGCAAGCAGCTGGAAACCCAGGCAGACATCAAGAAGTATTGATGCCGGCCTGAATAAAAAGACCCCGACCTGAAAAGGCCGGGGTCTTTTTTTGCCCTTGATAAAGCGGCTACTCAGTTAAATGGGACTGTCACTGTGGCGAGGGAGCTTGCTCCCGTTGACTGCGCAGCAGTCCCGGCTTTTTAGGGCCGCTTCGCGACCCAGCGGGAGCAAGCTCCCTCGCCACAGGTTGGTGCTCTGCCTCAGATAGGCTTGGCAGCAAACTTGAGCTTGCCCCATGTCAACCCGATCACCGCCGCCAGGGTTGAAGCCGCCAATACGCTCAGCTTCGCAGCCGACAGCAGGGCCGGGTCGGAAAATGCCAGGGAAGAGATAAAGATCGACATGGTGAAACCGATCCCCGCCAGCAGGCCGACGAGGCCAACGCCCGTCCAGGTCACACCGTCCGGCAGCTTGCAGATGTTGAGCTTGACCAGCGCCAGGCTCGCCAGCATCACGCCCAGAGGCTTGCCGAGCACCAGGGCGAAGATGACGCCCATGAACACACCGTGGGCCAGCGGGTCATCCAGATTGAAACCGTCCAGGCTCACACCGGCGTTGGCCAATGCAAACAGCGGCATCACGCCGAACGCTACCCAGGGGTGCAGCGCCGATTGAACACGCTGCACCGGCGGCAGTATTTCCCGTTGAGCTTCGCGCAATTGCTTGAGGGGCGTGGCGACTTGCTGGGTCCCTTCGGCTGGCTGCGAGAACCGGTCCATCAGCTCGTTGAAGGTGCGTTCGATGGTTTCCAGCGGGCGTTCCCGCGTGGGCTTGGAATTGACGGGGGTCATCAAGCCAAGGATCACCCCGGCGAGCGTTGGGTGCACGCCGGTCTTGAGCAGGCCAAACCACACGATAGCGCCTGGCAGCAGGTAGATCGCCGCCTTGCTGATGCCCATGCGTTGGAACACCAACACCAGGGCCAGCCCGCCGGCAGCAATCACCAAGCCCATGTAGTCGAGGCTGGCGGTGAAAAAGATCGCGATGATCAGGATCGCCACGATGTCATCGATGATCGCCAAGGCCAACAGCAGGATGCGTACGCCACTGGGAATCGATTTGCCCAGCAGCGCAAGCACACCCACGGCAAAGGCGATGTCGGTCGCGGTGGGGACTGCCCAGCCACTCGCGGCGGCGGTGTCGTGGTTGAGCAGGGTGTAGATGAGTGCGGGCATCAGCACACCGCCCAACGCCGCGCCCAAGGGCAGCGTGGCCAGCTTCAGGTTGGCGAGGGCGCCGTCTTTGATTTCCTGGCGGATCTCGGCACCGACCACCAGAAAGAAAATGGTCATCAGCCCGTCATTTACCAGAAAATGCAGGGAGCGCGACACGCTGTAATCACCCAGCCCGAGGGTGATGGGCGTGTTCCAGAAATGCTCGTAGGTCGCGGCGGCGGGGCTGTTGGCCCACACCAGCGCGACGATGGCGGCCAGCAGCAGCACGATCCCGCTGACGGCTTCGATGTGTGAAAAGCGCTCAAGGGCGGACAGCGCGCCCTCAGTCAAGCGCTGGGGGCGGGGGATGGCGGGGTGTTTATCAGGCACGACAAATCTCCATTGGCGGCCCGACCAATGCTTGGCTTTTAACCTGCGCCGTGCTTTATGCAACAACGCACCCAGGGGCGATGATAGGAAGGTGAGGAATAAGTTGTAAACAAACTTGTCATCGCGCGGGCAGCGCTTTACCCCGGATTGCGCCCAGCGCCAACACGATCAATCCTAGAACTGCCCATGGAAATGCCACGACGCCCCAACGTTCGAGCAAGAGCCCGCCCACTAATCCACCTCCGGCGATGCCCAGGTTCCATACCGTGACCAACATCGATTGGGCGGCATCGGCCGAGTTGCCAGCCGACTTGGCCAGCGCGGTTTGCAAGAGCGCGGGCAGCCCACCGAAGGCGAGCCCCCACAACGCCACGCTGACGTAAATGGCGACTACGCAGTTGAACCATAATCCGAGCAGCAGGGCCGCAACGGCGAACATCGCGCAACTGATGAGGGTCAGTAGCCTCAGGTGCCGGTCAATCCAGACGCCTACCAGCCAGATACTCAGCAGGGCCATCAGGCCGAACACCAGCAGCACGCGATCAATCTCGCGGCCGATACCGGCGGGCACCAGCAAAGGGGCGATGTAGGTATAGAGAATGTTATGTGCGAGCACGTAGGTAAAGGTCACCCAGAGCACCGGCCGTATGCCTGGCAACGCCAGTACCTGACGTAAGCCGAGGCGTTTGCTTGGCGGTTCACCGGCAAAATCCGGCAGTTGCCAACGCGCCCATACCAGCAGTAACAGGGTCAGGCCAGTCATGATGGCAAAACTGGCGCGCCATCCGACCAGCGTACCCAGCAGGGTGCCGGCGGGCACGCCGAGGGACAAGGCCAGCGGCGCACCCAGCATGGCCACGGCAATCGCCCGGCCCTGCAGATGAGGTGCGACCATACGACTGGCGTAACCCGCCAGCAAGGCCCACAGCAAGCCCGCGAACACACCGGCGAAAAATCGTGCAGCCAAGGTCAAGCCATAGTGGCTGGAAAAGGCGGTGACACTGTTAACCAATGCAAAGCCGCCGATGGCGATCAACAGCAACGGCCGCCGGCGCCAACCCCGGGTCAGCAATGTCAGCGGGATAGCGGCGAGCAACGAGCCGAGCGCATAGAGCGTTACCAGTTGCCCGACCAGAGCCTGGGAGACCCCGAGCCCAGCACCGATTTGCGGTAACAAACCGGCGGGCATTGCCTCGGTGAGGATGGTGATAAAGCCGGCGCAGGCCAACGCCAGCAAACCGGCCAGTGGCAGGGGTTCAGCGTGGGGGGCTGTATCGATCAATTGGGGGCTGTCGTTCATCGGGGCTCTCCTTGAAAGGGTCAAGGCGCCAGGGTAGGGGGCTGCAAGGCGCGGAAAAACAGGCTAAGGTTCCGAACTTATCGGACGTTGATGTCCGCAATCGGCAAAGGCATCACCATGGACAATCTGGGCAGCCTCTCGGTTTTTGTGCAGGTCGCGCAAACGCTTAGCTTCACCGCTGCGGGCCGTGCACTGGGCGTGTCATCGTCGGCGGTGGGTAAAAGCATTGCGCGAATGGAAGAGCGCCTGGGCGTCAGGTTGTTTCATCGCAGCACCCGCAGCATCACTCTGACCAGCGAGGGCGCGCTCTTCCTGGAACGTTCGCGGCGCATCCTGGCGGAGTTGGAAGCGGCCGAACAGGAATTGACTGAGGTCACTGCCAAGCCTCGCGGCAAGCTGCGGATCAGTGTGCCCCAAGTGCGTGGTTTGTTGATGCCGGTGATCAGCGATTTTATGCGTGCCTACCCGGACATCGAGTTGGATGTGGATTTTTCCGATCGCATGGTGGACGTGATAGAGGAGGGCTTCGACGCGGTGATTCGCACCGGCAAGCCAGAAGATTCGCGCTTGATGGTGCGCCATCTAGGGCATTACCAGTTGGTCCTCGTCGGTACGCCCGGCTACTTCGACCAGCACGGCACCCCCCGGCGGCCCCAGGACCTGAATCATCACGCCTGCCTGCGGCACAAATTCTGCGCCACCGGTAAGCTGGAGCCTTGGCCGCTGCGTCATGTCCCGGGCGCGGCAGAACTGAACCTGCGCGCACCGCTGGTCAGCACCACCATCGAGTCCCTCAATCATGTGGTGCAAGAAGGACTGGGCATTGCGTGCCTGCCGGACTACATGGTCAACCAGGCCGTACAGCATGGGCGTTTGCGACGGGTGCTGGATGAGCACCTCGAACATCGCGGCAGTTTCTGGTTGCTGTGGCCGGCCAGTCGCCATGCTTCGGCCAAGCTGCGGGCCTTTATCGATCATATGTGCGCCGGGCTTTTTCCTACTGACGCCGCTGTCTGAGCTTGAGATGTTTTACCGACAGGAATCGCGCTTCAATGTCGTGTTCTGTTGCACAATACCGTCCGGACCGTTTTCTTCAGGATTTTCAATGTCGACATCATTTCACTTGCGCAATCTCGGGTTGGCGCTGGTGCTGGCGGGCGCCGCGGGCTGCTCGTCACCCAAGACCGCTATCTATGAACATGAGAATTTCGACGATTCCGGTACGTTTTCCCGCGATTACCCAGTCAGCGATGTGGCGGCCTGTGAAGCTGCGCGCCGTGCCCTGCTGAGCCAGGGCTACATCATCACCAGCAGCGATCCGAAGTTGGTGGCCGGCAACAAGAGCTTCCAGCAGACCGGCGAGACCCACCTGCAGATCAGTTTCAATGTGGTGTGCGCTGCTGATGGCAAGGGCAGCAATCACTCGACGATGTTTGCCAACGCCTTGCAGGACCGCTATGCGCTGAAGAAGGTCAACAACTCCGCGAGCCTCGGTGTGGGCGTGCTGGGCTCGGTGTCGATGCCGATTGGCTCCACCGACGACTCGATGGTGAAGGTGGCAAGCGAGACCGTCTCGGCACCGAAGTTCTACGAGCGTTACTTCGCGTTGGTGGACGTGTTCCTGCCGCAGGAAGTAAAGCAGGCCGAGCATATCTCCGAGCAGCCCAAGGCCGACCTCGGCGTGCCCGAGCCCAAGACCGCTCCGGCAGCCGAGAAGGTTGAAGCGCCGAAGGATGTGCCTGTAGCGCCTGCCGCTGCAGAGCCGCTTGCGCCACCACCTGAGGCTGCACCGATTGCACCGGTGACAGAGCCTGCTCCGGCTGCACCGGCGCCGACTGATCCGTCCTTGCCGGCGCCGACGGAAGCGATTCCACCGCTTCCGACGCCTGCGCAGTAACGCAATGCTGTTCTGATGTGGGAGCGGGAATGCTCGCGAATACGGTGTAACAGTCGCCAAGTGTGTTGAATGACACACCGCTTTCGCGAGCAAGCCCGCTCCCACATTTTGACCGAGGTTGCGGTTGAGTTAAATCCAGTGATCGCCGCTACGTTTAATCCTGAAGAGCAGGAATGTCACGGCGTCGACATTTTTTCGTCATGACGGCACTTTAGGCTGGGTTCGCAGGTCATTAATCTGCAACCGCTTTCAACACGAAAAGGAGTCCACCATGGACGATTACCAGGAAGAGCTGCTGGAGTATCAGGCATTCGAGCTAGACCCACTGGATCCTGCCGACGATGCCACCGAGCTGTAACACCGACTTCAGGCGGAGTGGCGCTGACTGCGGCGAAATTCCCCTGGGGTCTGGTTGTTCCAGCGTCTGAAGGCCCTTTGGAAGGCTTGGGCCGAAGCAAAACCGAGCAAGTAGGCGATCTCGCCGAACGCCAGTTCCGTATCGCGAATGTAGGTCATGGCCAGGTCGCGACGGGTGTCATTGAGGATCGCGCGAAACTGCGTGCCTTCCTCGGCCAGTTTGCGCCGCAATGTCCAGGTTGGCAGCTTCAAGCGTGCCGCCACTTCCTCCAGGTCGGGTTCCCGGCCGCCATTGAGCATCGGCCCGAGCAACCGGGTAATGCGCTCGCGCAGGCTGCGGGTGCGGGTCAACTGCTCTAATTCCCTTTCACACAGCTGTAGCAACAGGTGCCAGGTGCTTGGGCAATGCTGGGGGTTGCGCAGCGCCAGGGTGGGTTGGCTGAGGCGCAGTTGATTGACCTCGGCGCCGAAGTGGACCACGCCCTCTCCCAGCACCCTGTAGTGGTCGTGGTAGTCCGGCGCGTCGAATTCGATTTCAATGCGCTGGGCCTGCACCGGCTGTTGGGCCAGGCCAGACAATTGCTGCAGCCAGCCGGCGATGATCGAATCCACCACAAAGCGGTTATAGGTGTTGTAGGGGCTGATGGAATAAAACCTCAGCCACGCGCCTTCGGCGTCTTCATGAAAGCTTGATTGCCCGCGATAGTTGGAGCCGTACAGTGCTTCAAAGCGTGTGAGCGTGCGTGCCGCTTCGCGCACGGTGGGCGCTTGGGCGGCAGTAACGCCGGCAAGACCAGCCTGGCTCAAGCGGCTGAGCTGGCCCATACGCAGGCCCAGGCCGGGGTTGCCGGTCAGTTGGATGGCCGCGTGGCCCAGGCGCATGTAGCGCGGGATCGACAAGCGTGCGCCGGCCTCAGCCAGGCGAGCTGGATCGAGGCCGTATTGCAGCAGCAGGGGCTGTGGGTCCAGGCCGTGGCTGTGGATGGCGTCGGCCAGGGTGTGCACGAAGCCCACCGACAGATCCCCCAGGCGCACCGGCTTCACGGCGCTACAGCCAGATATTCAGCAGGCGCGCACCATGGGCGTCGCCATCGGCGAAGACTTGCCCATTGCGGCTGAGAAAACTTTGGCCGGCGCTGCCCAGGTCCCAGAATTGTCCGCGCAGAAAGACGCTCATGCCCGCGGTGGCTTCGCTGACAGGCGGCTGGCTGATCAGGGTAAGGCGACGCCAGGCCGCGCCCTCACTGGTTTCTTCAGGCTTGAGGCTCACTTCTGAGGGCGTAGACACACTCTTGAAACCGCGCCACGGACGGTCCCAGGTATCGCGGCCGGTGACAAAAGCGGGTACCGCGATCAATTGCGCGCCTTGCTCGTTGAGCTTGCGGTAGTTGTCCGGGTACCAGCTGTCGCTGCCGACCAGAATGCCCAGGCGCCCGGCGGGGGTATCGACAACGTTGACGACATGCTCATCGCCAGGTTCTATAAAGCCACGTTCATCGTAGATCGGGTAAAGCTGGCGCTGCGGCTGGCCCAGCGGCAAGCCGTCGGCGGCGAACACCACGCTGGCGTTGTACAGCGCGCCGTGGCCGATCTCCAGTTGCCCCTGGATCACGCTCGGGTTGGGCAGGGCGATGGAACCGGCCACCAGGGTCACGCCAAATTCTTTGGCGAGGCCGCCAAACAACACTTGATAGTCGCGGGCCATGGCGGGGGCTTTCATGCGCAGGTACGCATCGTCCATGCGATTGTCGCCAGTGGCGCTGATCCAGGCTTTGGCAAATTGCAGCGGGTTGCTGATCGACAGCCAGTTCATGGCGTCCTTGAGGTGAGCGGCCTGGTACAGCTCATTCTTTTCTCCGCCGAGCATCAGCCAAGTGCCGATATGTTCCGGCAGCACCACAACGGTCTTGGCATTGATCAACCCAAGGTCCCGGGCATTTTGCAGGTAGGCCGACAGCTTCAGGTGCAGGCGTTCCAGGCTCTGGTAATCGGCAGGGAACAGTTCCGGCTGGATACCCAGCAGGTTGCCCCGGTCGGCTGGTTCGCCCTCGTTGACGGCGAGGGTGATGCGCAGGTCGGACAGGTAATGCGCCACGGGGCGCTCCTGGGTCCAGACCAGATACGCGGCGAGTGAGGCAACCAGGGCCATGATGACGGTGAACGCTAGAAGTTTACGCATGGGGCAACAGACAACAGACCAGGTGCAGGGTTCGCGACTAGGGTAGGGCCCATGGCGTGGCTTGCCAAGGGGCGCTGTGCATTTGGATCAATAACTTGTCAGTTTCAGTCATTGAGCCGTGGTCCACCGCCTCTTAGTCTGTGGGACATAAACCGATGGCACGCCGTTCGAGTGCGCCACGTCCCGTGATGATCCGTTGTGGAGCTGTACCATGACCGCTGCTGCCTACCCGCACCTGCTGGCCCCGTTGGACCTGGGTTTCACCACCTTGCGCAACCGAACCCTGATGGGTTCGATGCACACCGGCCTGGAAGAAAAGCCCGGCGGTTTCGAGCGTATGGCGGCCTATTTTGCCGAGCGCGCCCGTGGCGGCGTAGGCCTGATGGTCACTGGCGGCATTGGCCCCAATGATGAAGGCGGCGTGTACGCCGGTGCAGCCAAGCTGACCACCGAAGAAGAGGCGAGCAAGCACAAGATCGTTACCCAAGCCGTGCATGACGCGGGTGGCAAGATCTGCATGCAGATCCTCCACGCCGGGCGTTACGCCTACAGCCCCAAGCAGGTGGCACCGAGCGCTATCCAGGCGCCGATCAACCCGTTCAAGCCCAAGGAACTGGATGAAGAGGGCATCGAAAAGCAGATCCAGGATTTTGTCACCTGCTCGCTGCTGGCCCAGGTCGCCGAGTATGACGGCGTCGAAATCATGGGTTCCGAAGGCTACTTCATTAACCAGTTCCTCGCTGCCCATACCAACCATCGCACCGACCGTTGGGGCGGCAGCTTTGAAAATCGCATGCGTCTGGCGGTGGAAATCGTGCGCCGCGTACGCGAAGCCGTAGGCCCGAACTTCATTATCATCTTCCGCCTGTCGATGCTCGACCTGGTGGAAGGCGGCAGTGTCTGGGAAGAAATCGTGCAGTTGGCCAAGGCCATCGAACAGGCCGGCGCGACGATCATCAACACCGGTATCGGCTGGCACGAAGCACGTATCCCGACCATCGCCACCAAGGTACCCCGTGGTGCGTTCAGTAAAGTCACGGCCAAATTGCGCGGTTCGGTACAGATTCCGCTGATCACCACCAACCGCATCAACACCCCGGAAATTGCTGAGCAGATCCTGGCCGAAGGCGACGCCGATATGGTCTCGATGGCGCGGCCGTTTCTCGCCGACCCCGAGTTCGTCAACAAGGCCGCCGCCGGGCGCGCCGATGAGATCAATACCTGCATCGGCTGCAACCAGGCATGCCTGGACCATACCTTTGGCGGCAAGCTCACCACCTGCCTGGTCAACCCGCGGGCGTGCTACGAAACCGAGCTCAATTACTTGCCGGTCAAGCAGATCAAAAAGGTCGCGGTCGTCGGCGCAGGCCCTGCGGGTTTGGCCGCGGCTACCGTGGCCGCAGAGCGCGGGCATCACGTGACCTTGTTCGACTCCGCCAGCGAGATCGGCGGCCAGTTCAATATCGCCAAGCGCGTGCCGGGCAAGGAAGAGTTCTTCGAGACCCTGCGTTATTTCAAACGCAAATTGCAGACCACCCACGTCGAGCTGTGCCTCAACACCCGTGTCGACGTTGCGCAACTGGTAGCGGGCGGTTATGACGAAGTGATCCTGGCCACCGGCATCGCACCGCGTACCCCGGCGATTCCCGGTGTCGACAACGCCAAGGTCCTGAGTTACCTGGACGTGATCCTCGAGCGCAAGCCGGTGGGCAAGCGCGTGGCGGTGATCGGCGCCGGCGGCATCGGTTTTGACGTGTCTGAATTCCTCGTGCACCAAGGCGTCTCCACCAGCCTGGATCGTGAGGCGTTCTGGAAAGAATGGGGCATCGACACTCAGCTGCAAGCCCGTGGTGGCGTGGCCGGGATCAAACCCGAGCGCCACGCGCCGGCCCGTGAAGTGTTCCTGCTGCAACGCAAGGCTTCCAAAGTGGGCGATGGCCTGGGCAAGACCACGGGCTGGATCCACCGCACCGGTTTGAAGAACAAGCAGGTGCAGATGCTCAACAGCGTCGAGTACTTGAAGATCGACGATGAAGGCTTGCATATCCGCATCGGCGCCGAGGGCGAGCCGCAAGTCCTGGCGGTGGACACTATCGTCATCTGTGCCGGCCAGGACCCGCTGCGCGAATTGCACGACGGCCTGGTCGCCGCGGGCCAGAACGTGCACCTGATCGGTGGCGCCGATGTGGCGGTCGAACTGGACGCCAAGCGCGCCATCAACCAGGGCTCGCGCCTGGCTGCAGAGCTGTAAGGCGCCAAGAGGGGCGGTGTTAGACTACCGCCCTCTTTTCATTCAGATACCTGCCGATGGGCCCTTTCGGCTGGCTTCCTCACGCGCCCCTTGAACCCTTGCACCTGGACTGGCTGAACGGTGTCGAGCTGGCCGTGCTGCGCCTGGACCGTATCGATCCGCTGATCAGTGGCAACAAGTGGTTCAAGCTCACCGAGCACCTGGCCCAGGCCCGACACGCTGGAGCCACCGGGGTGATGAGTCTCGGCGGTGCGTACTCCAACCATTTGCATGCGCTGGCGGCGGCGGGCAAGCGCTTTGGTTTTTCCACGGTCGGCCTGCTGCGGGGCCATCCTCAAGACACCCCCACGGTTCTCGACCTCAAAGCGTTTGGCATGCAACTGCATTGGCTCGGTTATGGCGGTTATAGGGCGCGGCATGAAGCGGGTTTCTGGTTGCCTTGGCGCGAGCAGTATCCTGGCTTTCATCCGATACCCGAAGGCGGCGGTGGGCTGGCCGGTGCGCAGGGCTGTGGCGTGTTGGTCGAGCAGGCGCGGGCGCAACTGGACAGCCTCGGTTGGAGCGATTACGACGCCTGGTGGTTGGCGGCGGGTACCGGCACGACACTGGCCGGGCTGGCACTGGCGGAGGCGGGCGCGCATCCGGTATATGGCGCCATGGCGGTGCCGGATGACCACGGTGTGGCGCAGAACGTGAGTGCCATCGTGCAGGACGGTTATACATTGCTGGACGCCAGTCGCGGCGGCTTTGCCAAAGCCGATCCACTGTTGCTCGACTTCATTCAGCGCACCGAACAAGCGTGCGGTCTACCGCTGGAACCGCTTTACACCGGCAAGGCGCTGCTGGCGTTGAAACAGCAGATCGAGGCCGGACGCTTTGCCCCCGGCATGCGCCTGATCTTCATCCATACCGGCGGCCTGCAAGGCCGCCGAGGCTTCAGCGACTGGCGCAAACCTCTTGTGGGAGCTGGCTTGCCTGCGAAAGCGGTCTTGCAGTAAGAGGCACTGTGACTGACACACCGCCTTCGCGGGCAAGCCCGCTCCCACAGGGGAGCTAATTGGCTGGGTTAAAGCCTCCTCCCACCCGGCATCATGCGCAGCGCCGTGTTATCGCGCATCACGTAATGATGAAAGATCCCCGCCAACGCGTGCAGCCCGATCAGCCAGTACCCGATCTGGCCAAACAGCACATGCCAGCCTTCAATCTCCTTGGCCAGTGCCTTGTTTTCCCCAATCAACGGCGGCAACTCCATCCCATAGAACATCACCGAGTGCCCTTCGGCGCTGACGATCAACCAGCCGGCAATCGGCATGCCGATCATCAACGCGTACAACGCAGCGTGCATCAGTGTCGCCAGCAGGCTTTGCCATTGCGGCGGCGCCGGCAGGATCTTCGGTGCCACCCCCAGGCTGCGTGCAAACAGGCGTAGCCATACCAGTACAAACACGGTAAGGCCGAGCATGAAGTGCATTTCAACAATCAAGGTGCGCGCACCGCTGCCTTTGGGGAATTGGCCGCGCAGTTCAATGCAGGCGTAGACCACCGCCAGCAGCACCACCATCAACCAGTGCAACGCAATCGACATGGTGCTGTAGCGTGTATCGGAATTTTTCCACGGCATCGCTGTGTTCCTCACTCATCAGGGCATACCTCCATTCTTTAGCGATGGAGTGCATTAACTCTATGCCTGTTTTGAGCGCTGCGCTTGTTGCCAATGCTGTTGTCTTGACCTCGGTCAGTAGGCCTGCGGCATTTCCCCGCGGGCCAGGCGCTGGTTGATGTCACTGATGACCCGTGGCAGATCGGTGATGGTGTCAATCAGGTAGTGTGGGCGTGAAGCTTCGAACATCGCCTCGATGCGCTGGCGCTCGCTGGCCAGTGTGTCGGTGTCCAGGGCGCGGAATTGCTCGTAGGTGAGGCCCAGCGCATTGCCCGAGCAGGTCAGGGCCACGGTCCACATGCCGGCACGGCGACCTTCGAGAATGCCCGGCACGGTGTCGTCGACCTTCACGCAGGCCGCCACATCATCAATGCCCAGGGCGATCACGTTGGCCAACGCCTGGGCCGGCCATGGTCGGCCGTTGGGCACTTCGTCAGTGGCCACGACGTGGTCGGCGACGTAGCCGTTGGTGGCGGCCAGGGCCACGACCTTGTCCATCACCTGCTTGGGGTAGCCAGAGCAGGAGCCGATCTTGATGCCTTGGCCGCGCAGCGCTGCAATGGTGTCGAGGGCGCCGGGGATCAGGGCCGAGTGCTCGGCGATTTTCTCGATCTGCAGCGGCATGAAGCGCTGGTAGATGGCGGTCACGTCGTCGTCGGTGGGCGTGCGGCCGAACGCCTTGCGGTAGCGTTCGGCAACCTGCGGCTGGTCGCAGAGCGTACGGATATGGTCCCACTTGCCCACGCCCATCGGGCCACGGGCTTCCTCGATCGACACCTGCACGTCGAACTCGGCGAAGGCCTCGACAAAAATCTGCGTGGGGGCGAAGGAGCCGAAATCGACCACGGTGCCAGCCCAGTCGAGGATAACGGCCTGGAGGGTGTTGGGGGTTTGATAGTTCATGGTTCAGATCCTGTGGGGTAATAACATTCATCTATGTAGGAGCTTGCTCGCGAAAAACATCCAGGCGCCGCGTTAACTCAGGATGCCCGCGTTTTCGTTAACACTCTTCGCGAGCAAGCTCGCTCCTGCACATTTCTTGCAGCACCTCGGCGATGGCCTTGACGGCTGCGCGCATGTCGGCCGCGTCGACATGACCGATGCAGCCCACGCGAAAGGTTTCCACCTGGGTCAATTTGCCCGGGTACAGAATGAAACCCTTGGCCTTGACCCGTTCGTAGAACGCTTTGAACTGATAGCGAGGATCGTCGGGGGCGTGGAAGGTGGCAATGATCGGCGCCTGGATAGCCGCCGGTAGAAAACTGCGCACGCCTAGTTCGGCCATGCCGTCCAGCAAGGCCTGGCAGTTATTTGCATAGCGCTGGTGACGGGCGGGCAGGCCGCCTTCCTCGGCGTACTGCAACAGCGCTTCATGCAGGGCGGCGACAACGTGGGTCGGCGGGGTGAAGCGCCACTGGCCGGTTTTGGTCATGTAGCTGTGCTGGTCGAACAGGTCCATCGCCAGGGAATGGCAGTTGCCCTGTGCCGCGGCCAGTGCGTGTTTTTCCGCAAAGACAAAGCCCATGCCCGGTACGCCTTCCAGGCATTTGCCCGAGGCGGCGATCAGCGCGTCGAAGGGGATTTCGCGGGCATCAATCGGTAGCGCGCCGAAGGAACTCATGGCGTCGATGATCAGGCGCTTGCCGTGGCGTTTGACCACCTCGGCGATCTGCGGCAACGGGTTGAGAATGCCGGTACTGGTTTCGCAATGGATCAGTGCGACATGGGTGATGGCGCTGTCGGCGTGCAACAGACGATCCACATCGGCGGCAGTGGTGGGCTCGTCTTCGGCGGTTTCAAAGGTGCTGAATTCGCGGCCAAGCACCTCGCAGATTTTCGCCAGGCGCTTGCCGTAGGCGCCGTTGATGAGCACCAGCACCTTGCCCTTGCGGGGGACCAGGGTGCCGATTGCAGCTTCGACGGCGAAGGTGCCGCTGCCTTGCAACGGCACGCAGTGGTGGCTGTCGGCGCCGTTGAGGATCGCCAGCAACTGGCTGCACACACTGGCTGTGAGCTGGTTGAAGCGGTCGTCCCACGAGCCCCAGTCCGTCATCATCGCCTGGCGGGTGCGGTTCGAGGTGGTCAGGGGGCCGGGGGTCAACAGGATCGGCGCGGCAGTGGGCATGTCAAATCCTCGCAAGGTGTTGGGGTTCAAGCTACGGCGCCTAAATTGCAGTTTGGCTTGTCATCAATCAAATTGTTTGTTGTTATGCGAGCTATCAGTGAGGCCGATAGCTATGAATCTGTTCCAACTGCGTGCATTCGATGCCGTGGCCCGTGAGGGCAGTTTTACCCGCGCGGCGGCTCGGCTGTTTATCAGCCAGCCGGCGGTGACCGGGCATATCAAGGCGCTTGAGGAGCACTACCAGATCCCGCTGTTGCGCCGCACCGCACGTCGGGTGGAATTGACCGAGGAGGGCGCACGCCTGGCGGCCATCACGCGGGCTATCTTCGGGTTGGTCGACGAGGCGCAAACCCTGCTGGAGGCCAACCGCCAGTTGCTCACCGGGCGCCTGGAAGTGGCGGCGGATGGCCCCCACCTGGTGATGCCGATGATCGCCAGCCTGCGTGCGCGCTACCCCGGCATTACCGTGAACCTGCGTTTGGGCAATGCCCAGGAAACCCTGGCGGCGTTGCTGTCCGAACATGCGGATGTGGCGGTGCTCACCGAGGTGGAACCGCGCAATGGCCTGCACTTGCAACCCCTGGACCAGTCACGGATTTGCGCCTTGGTGCCGGCCGCACACCCGTGGTCCAAGCAGCCCGACGGTATTGAACTGGCGCAGTTGCATGAGGTGATCATGGTGCTGCGCGAGCCCAGTTCCACCACCCGCCGCACCTTTGACGACGCCTGCCTGGCGGCGAATGTGCAGCCCAAAGTGCTGCTGGAACTGGACAGTCGGGAAGCTGTGAGCGAGGCGGTGGCGGCAGAGTTGGGCGTGGGCGTGGTGTCGTCGATGGAGGTCAGCCCGGACCCGCGTGTGCAGGCGGTGCCGATCCTCGGCGATGGCCTGCTGAATCGGCATATGCTCGGCTGCATGGAGCGCCGTCGCTCGCTGCGCTTGATTCAGGCGTTCTTCGAGTTGGCGTGAAGGCTTTCACGCACGATCTCCAGAAAGGTCGCGACCACACGGCGTGAACTCTGCTCTTTCAGGCACACCAGGGTTTCTTTCATGCGTTGGGTGCAATCGCGGATCGGCATGGCGTACACCCGTGCATCGGCACCGAACTCTGCCGCCGACACCACGCCCACGCCAATCCCTACCACCACGGCTTCACGGGCGGCCTCGCGGCCTTCCACCTGGATCGCCGGACGAATGCGCAGGCCGGCCTGGCGCATTTCCTGTTCCAGGGTCTGACGGGTGACCGAGCCGGTTTCCCGCAGTACCAGCGGGGTGTCATCGAGGTCGGCCAGGCAGATCGACTCGCGCCCGGCCCAGGCATGGTCCCGTGCGACAAAAGCCAGCAGTTGGTCGTCCGGCAGCGGCACTGACAACAGGCGCACATCATCGACATCGCGCCCCAACAGCGCCAGATCGGCCTGGTAGTTGTAGAGGCGCGACAGTGACTCATCGGTATTGCCCGTTTCGATCTTCACGCTGATCCCAGGGTAGCGCTGGCAGAAGCGCGCAATCTGCGGCAGGACGTGCACGGGCGCATCCACCGCCAAGGTGAGGGTACCGGTGAGCAGGGCGCGCGAATCCTGCAGCAACTCTTCGGCTTCGGCCTCGATCACAAACAGGCGTTGGGTGATACCCAACAGGCGTTCACCCAGATCGGTCAGGCGCACCGAACGCTTGTTGCGGTGAAACAGCAACACGCCGAAGCGCTCTTCAAGTTTGCGCACCTGGTCGGAAATCGCAGGCTGGGTCAGGAACAGCCGTTCTGCGGCCCCGGTAAAACTGCCGTGAATGGCCACCGCATGGAAGGCTTTGAGCTGGGCATGGGAAACCGACATGGTACGTCCTCTTAAAACCTGAGCTTATATTTGAAATACGATAAATCGATTTTACCTATGAGTCAGCCATTGTTTTGATGCACCTCAGCCGCCGTAGGTTGAGTCCTACAACCACGGCGGCCATGGGCGCAGGCACATCGCACCCATCTGACCAATACCGCGCTATCCAAGGCCCGGCATTGCAGTGCTCAACCATAAGAACAACAGGCGTTTTCTTTCGATTCTGCCGGCACACTCACACCTGAGGTCAGAACCACCATGAATATCCCTATGGGTAGTATCAAGCGTTGGCGCGTGCAGATTTTCGCCATTACCTGGCTGGCGTACGCCGCGTTCTATTTCACCCGCAAAGCCTTTTCGGTGGCAAAGCTGGGGATTGGCGACGAACCGAGTTTCCCCCTCGACAAAATGACGATGGCTAACCTGGATGGCCTCTATCTCGCAGCGTATGCGGTGGGCCAGTTCACCTGGGGCATGCTTGCAGACCGCTTCGGGCCACGGGTAGTGGTGCTCGGTGGCTTGTTGATTTCCGCAGGCGCGGCGCTGGTGATGGGCACCTGTGCCACTTTGCCGATTTTTGTCACCTGCATGTTGGTACAGGGCTTGGCCCAGTCCACTGGCTGGTCGGGGTTGTGCAAGAACCTCGGTAGTTTCTTCCCGGCCCAGCAGCGGGGGCGGGTGCTGGGGCTGTGGAGTTCGTGTTATGCATTTGGCGGGTTGGTCGCGTCACCGTTTGCCGGTTGGTGGGCTTATACGCTGATCGGCAGCTGGCATGCGGCGTTTATTTCCAGCGCCGCAGTGGTCGCGGTGGTGGCCGTGCTCTTCTTTATGTTCCAGCGCAATACCCCGCAGGATGTGGGCTTGCCGACAGTCGAGCCCGAGCCGGTGCTGAGCGCCGAGCAGTTGGCCGCCGAACAGCGCGTGAGCGTACTCGAGCCCCTGCGCGCGATCCTGCGCAACCGTACGGTGTTGACCCTGGGGCTGGCTTACTTCCTGCTCAAGCCGGCGCGCTACGCGATTCTGTTGTGGGGGCCGGTGATCGTCTACGAGCAGATGCCGTCGGTGGGCAAGGTCGGTGCCGCCATCGTGCCCACCGCGTTTGAGCTGGCCGGTTTATTGGGGCCGGTGTTGATCGGCCTGGCCTCCGACAAGCTGTTCGGTGCTCGGCGCATGCCCGCCTGCGTGCTCAGCCTGTTGGCGCTGACGGTTGCCCTGGCGTTGTTTATGGGCGCGCTGCACACCGGCAGTGTGGTGCTGGTGATGACGTTGCTGTTTGTCATGGGGCTGACGCTGTATGGGCCGGACTCGATGATCAGCAGCACGGCGGCCATCGACTTCGGCACCGCCAAGGCCGGCGCTACCGCTGCGGGCTTTGTCAACGGCTGCGGTTCGGTGGGAGCGATCCTGGGTGGTTTGCTGCCAGGCTATTTCGATACCGTTACGGTATTTATTGTGTTTGCCGGTGCGGCACTGTTTTCGTCGCTGGTGCTGATGCCCTACTGGAATGCCAGGCCCGCCGTACTGGCCCAGGCCGGGGATTTTGTGCCGGACCGCAATGCGGTGATCAAACCCTTGCGCACCTGAGTACCCTGGCCGGTTTTTTGGTGGAACGAAGCGTTCTCGCGCTATAAACTCTGCCCCCAAAGCGCCGGCCAGTAGACGTTTCGGCGCGATGGAAATAAGAGAGTGAGTCATGGGCGCACAGTGGAAAGTCAAACATAAAGAAGCGGCAGCCAATGCCAAGGGCAAGATTTTCGGCAAGCTGGTGAAAGAAATCACCATCGCCGCCCGCAACGGCGCCGATACCGCGACCAACGCGCACCTGCGCCTGGTGGTGGAACAGGCCAAAAAAGCCTCGATGCCCAAGGAAACCCTGGACCGCGCGATCAAAAAGGGCGCCGGTCTGCTCGGTGAGACCGTGCAATACCACCGCGTGACCTACGAAGGTTTCGCGCCGCACCAGGTGCCTTTGATCGTCGAGTGCGTGACCGACAACATCAACCGCACCGTGGCGGAAATCCGCGTGGCCTTCCGCAAGGGCCAACTGGGCGCTTCCGGTTCGGTGGCCTGGGATTTCAACCATGTGGGCCTGATCGAAGCATCGCCGGACACGCCAGACGCCGATCCAGAAATGGCCGCCATCGAAGCCGGCGCCCAGGACTTTGAAGAGGGTGAAGAAGGCGCCACCTTGTTCATTACCGAAACCACCGACCTGGATGCCGTGCAGAAAGCCTTGCCGGAGCAGGGCTTTACCGTGCTGTCGGCCAAGCTGGGCTATATCTCCAAGAACCCGGTCAGCGGTTTGACCGATGAGCAGATGGCTGAAGTCGAGGCGTTCCTGGAAGGCCTGGACAACCATGATGATGTGCAGGATATGTTTGTCGGCCTGGCGGGCTGATGTTTATCTGAGTACACGCGGTCAACCTGTGGGAGCGGGCTTGCTCGCGAATGCGGTGTGACAGTCAACAGATGTATTGGCTGTTCCACCGCATTCGCGAGCAAGCCCGCTCCCACATTGGTTTAGTGGTGTTGCATAGATTCGAGCAAGACCTCAATTTCTTCAAAGCCCGGCCGCGCCAGCACATCCGGCTGGCAGCAGCGTTGTTGCAGTGCCTGCAAGCCTTCGTCACTGGCCTCAACCCGCTCCAACAATTCCCCCAGCAACACTCCGAACGCGCGCACTTCAATACGCTGCAGCGCACGGGTTTCCAACGTGTCCGCCGTGGCATGGAAGGAGGCCGCGCCAAAGTCTCCCAGCAAGCAATCACCTTCTGCGTTCCACAAAATATTGTGACCATACAGGTCACCATGGGTAATGCCGTGCCGATGCAGGTGCGCCGCCACCGAAGCAATGCCCCGCGCCATGCGCAGTGCCACGTCCAGGCTGAAACGGGTGGTGGGTGCGTAGACATCCCGCGTGCACGACGCCAGGCTCGGCAGGGCTGCGAGGTTGCGGTAACTCGGGTCGATCAGCTCCATCACCAGGGCGGCCTGGTTATCGGGATGGCCGACGACGCGTCCTTCAACCTTGATCAGGCTGGGATGCAGGCCGGCAGCGATGCAGGCTTGCATTTCATGCAGCGGTGAACCGTCGCTGGTGATGGTGCCCTTGTACAGCTTGACCGCGACCGGCAACGCCCGGGGTTTCCACAGCGCCTTGCGAATAATCCCCGAAGCGCCTTCGCCCAGGACGTCGCCCATTTCCAGCTCCTGCCAGGCGATGTTCGGCGTCGCCTCGTCAGCGCTTACCTGCACGGCCATTTCCACCGGATTGCCGGCATAGGCCAGCCAGGTCAGGCTCGGCAGGGTCAGCAGCCACTGCGGCAGGTGGGTGATGCGGTTGGAGGCGATGCGGATCAACTCCAGGTTTTGGCACTGGGCCAGGCTTGGCGGCAGGTCGGTCAACTGGTTACCGGCCAGCATCAGCTTTTGCAGCAAGGGGCGTTCGCCCAGTTCATCGGGCAATTGGCTGATGCAGTTGTCGGTGAGGATTAGCCAGCGCAACAGCGGCGGCAGGGCGGCAGCGGCTACCTGGCTGATCTGGTTGGCCTTGAAGCCGATCATGCTCAGCTTGGCGCACTGGCCCAGGCATTGCGGCAGTTCGGTAAAGGCGTTGTCCGAACAGAACAGCACACGCAGGTTCGTCAGGCGGTGCAGGTCGTCGGGCAGGCTGCTC
Source organism: Pseudomonas sp. PA-7-1E (assembly GCF_021605325.1). NCBI lineage: Bacteria > Pseudomonadati > Pseudomonadota > Gammaproteobacteria > Pseudomonadales > Pseudomonadaceae > Pseudomonas > Pseudomonas sp. PA-7-1E. The sequence continues at coordinate 55,658 of NZ_WKFA01000019.1, read as the reverse complement.
AGGGCGTTGCCGGTGAGGTTGAGGATTTCCAGCGAGTCGGCCAGTTCGAAGATTTCCCGGGGGAACTCGGTCAGCCCGCAGGCCAGGTCCAGGCGCGTAACGCCAGCCAATTGGCCAGCCTTGAGTTGGGCGAGGGTATTCATGCAGGGCGCAGTGCTCGGAAGGAGGCGTAAAAGGCGCTCATGATAGCGGCTCGGGCGCGGGTTGCGGGCAGCGCGTGTGCAATTGGCGCAGGCGGCTGGCGGTGCGGGCGAGGTCGATGGCCTGGCCTTCCAGGCATTTATCCAGGGGCTGGTGACCGATAAGTGTCAGTTGCTTGTCCTGGTCGTAGAGCACGTCTACCAGGTTGATAAAGCGCTGTTGCACGGCGATGGGGCATTCGGCCAGATGCGGCAGGCCGTCGATGATCCAGTGGTCGAAGTCCCGGCACAACAACAGGTAATCCATGACCGCCGTGAGCTGTTCGCACAGGTCGTTGAAGGTAAATGCGATGGTTCGTGCCTGAAGGCCTCGGCACTGTAACTGACGAGTGCCGACCTTCAGGGTTTGCGCCGGGCAATCTGTGGCAGGCAGGCCCAGGCTTTCACGCTGGCCTGTTGTACCTGGCCATACATACTGGCCGCCCGTGAAGCGTTGTTGGGCGTGGGCCTGAGCCAGGCTGCGAAAGTCCTGAGGCGCACTGACTTCCAGCACCTCCATGCGCGCGGCGATCAGCTCGATCACCGGCTTGAAACGCTCGTGGTACAGCGGGTTGGGCAGCAATCCTTCGGGTGGGTAGTTGGAGGTCACCAGCACCAGCACGCTGCGCTGGAACAGGGCCTTGAACAGGCGGCTGATGAGCATCGCATCGCCGATATCGTGCACATGGAATTCGTCGAAACACAGCACTCGGCAGCCGGTCAGCAGCTCGTCCAGAGTGACGCGCAAGGCATCGTCATGCTCGCGGTGCAGGAACATGCCCTGGTGCAGCCGGGCGAAGAAGGTGTGGAAATGCACGCGCTGCTTCTCGGCGACGGGCAGTGCCTGGAAAAATCCGTCCAGCAGCCAGCTTTTGCCGCGCCCCACCGGGCCGTGCAGGTACAGGCTGCGCGTGACCTGGCCGTTGAGCAGGTGCTGGGCCTCGCGATTCAGGGCGGTAATCGCCCGGATTTGCCCATCACTGAGGGTATAGCCCTGTTGTACGGCTTTTTTTTGAAAATACGCCGGGATAGGCGAGGCGTCCGAGGCGTCGGTTTTTTTACCCAGCAGGCGCTGGAGCAGGGCAAGCACGGCCAAGAATAATCACTCTGTATTGCGGTGGTCGTTCACTGTAGGACGCTCGATGCCGTTTGACCAATAGGAAAGGGCCCCAAGCCATGCAAACTGGCACTTTCGTGTTAACTGGCTAACCTCATACACAGTTGTCACCCCTGTATAAGGAATTGGGGCTGTGAAGGGACCGGCGGTATTGGCTGTCATGGGCACGATGCTCTGCAACACGGTGTTTGCTGCGCAACTCCAGGTGGAGGTGCGCATCGACGTGCAGCGGGGTTGCCAGTTGGTGGGCACCACCCGCAATGCGGGCATTGAGCAACTTGGCGTATTGGATTTCGGCAGCGGCCCGCGTCTGGATGACCCGGCCGGCCCCCTGAGTGCGGCCCTGATCAGCCAACGCCAGCCGCGCCTGGAATGTAACCCCGACACGCCTTACCAAGTGCGCGTTGACGGCGGCCTGCATGGCGGCGTCGGCGAAGTACGTTATCTCGCCAATCCGGCGCCCTCCAGTCGGCCCATCCCCTATCGAATCTATGCCGACGCCGCGCGGCTGATCCCCTTGCCGGTGGACGTGCCGATCAGCGGCCGCGTGCCGGACACCGGCTCTGTCGACCTGCCGCTGTATGGCCGCATCGAACCGCTCAAAGGCATTCCCGCTGTCGGCCGTTATTCCGACCTGCTCAAGGTCACGGTCACATGGTAAGCCGCTACCTGGCTGTGACGGCCCTGGGTGGCCTGCTGTTGCTGGCGGATGACGCGCAGGCGGCGGTGGTCAACGGCCAGGTCCACGCGCGTTTGGTGATCACCGCCAGTTGCGAAGTGAGCAAAGACGTGGAAACCGCGCCGGTCACGCCTGAGGGCGGCACGGCGCTAATGGATTTCGGCAGCCAGGGGCCGACCTGGAGCAACACGCTGGGCGCGTCGATTTCCGATGCCGACAAGGCGCCGCTGTCGGTGTCCTGCAACCCCTCGGTGGTCAGCAGTTTCACGGTGACCATCGACGGCGGCGCTAATGGCGACGGCACCACGCGGCGCCTGAGCAATGGCCGCCAGACCATTCCTTATCGACTGTCGGCGGATCCCCAGGGGCGCAGTGCCTACAGGATCGGCCAGCAACGCAATTTCGTCGTGACCCAGGGCACCCAGGTACCGATCCCGGTATTCGGTTCCGTGGTGGCGAATACCAGGGCCCTACCGGCCGGCATCTACACAGACACCCTGACGGTGACTCTGGATTGGTAAACCACGAGGATGGATATCATGCATGTACTTGTATCGCGAATCGGCCTCTGTGCCCTGGGCCTGGGGCTGGCGTCCAGCCTGAACGCGGCGACCACGGTGACCGGGCAGATCAGTTCCAGCCTGACCTTGATCGCCAGTTGCCAGGTCAACGGCTCCGGGGCGGCCACCGGGCTGAATTTCGGTAGCTTGAACTTCGGTACCACCAACAGCCTGTTTACCAATGCCGACGCCCAGTTACTCGGCGGCACCGGTACCGGCGGCGCGTTGTCGATCCTGTGTTCGGCTGGCACCGCGCCAACAATCAAGGTGCGTGCCGGCGCCCACGATGGTGCTTCCCCCGGTGGCACTCGTGCGCTGGCCGATGGCGTGGGTAACTTCGTGCCCTACGATTTCTACACTGACAGCGGGCGTTCAGCGCTGTTGGCGATTGACGGCGTGGTGACCCTCGCCACCAGTACCGGCGTGGCGCAGACCGTCAACCTTTACGGCCGGGCGGTGGGCAAGGCGGGACTGCCGGCGGGCACCTACACCGACACCGTGGCCGTGGAACTGACGTTCTAACGATGTGGCCCAGGGTGTTGCTCGCCATCGGCCTGGCGATACCGTTGCCGCTGTCCGCGGTGGTCAACCAGAGCTTCCAGGTGAGTGCGACCATCACGCCGGGCTGTCTGATCGTGGGCGGCGGCGCCAACTACGGCACCTTGGCCTACGGCAGCTATTCGGCCCTGGCCACCAGCACGGTCACAGCGGCTCTCACTGGCGGGGTAACCCTGCAATGCACGCCGGGCGTGGCCCTGAGCATGAGCGTGGATGGCGGCCTGTACAGCAGCACCGGACGCAATTTGCAGCTCAACAGTGGCAGCGCGCGGGTGGCTTACCAATTGTTTCGCGATGCGGCATTCAGCCAGAGCCTGGGCATCAACCAGAGCGTCAGCGTGACCTACAGCGATGCGAGCAATATCAGCCTGCCGATTTACGGGCGGGTGGTTTTACCGGGCAATCAGCCTGGGGGGACGTACAGCGACACGCTGCAGGTGCAGCTGACGTGGTAGGGCTAACGGTTTAAGGAGGGGTGTCATGGGTTGTGCTTTGCGACGGTTATGGACCGCGGGTTTCGCCTTGGGGGCGTTGTGCTCGGCGGGGTTTGTACAGGCGGCCAGTTCGGTGCTGATCTGGCCCATCGACCCGGTATTGGAGGCTGACCAACAGGCCAGCGCGCTGTGGCTGGAGAACCGTGGCACCGAGACCGCCAACCTGCAGATCCGCGTGTTTGCCTGGAGCCAGAACGGTTTCGACGAGCAGTACCAGAACCAGCGCGATGTGATCGGCAGCCCGCCGGTGGCCAGGATCGAGCCGGGCCAGAAGCAACTGGTGCGCCTGACCCGCACCCGGGAGGTACCGCCGGGGCAGGAGTTGGCCTATCGCATCATCATTGACGAAATCCCCTCGGCGCTGCAGGTGCCAGCACCGCCGGAGGGCAAGAACACGGCAGCGGCGATTCGCTTCCAGATGCGTTATTCGGTGCCGCTGTTTGCCTATGGCGCCGGCCTGTGGAGCAAGGACGACGCTACCCGCCAGCGCGACCCCAAGGGCGCGGGCAAGCCGCAGTTGAGTTGGCAGAAGGTCAACGTGGCAGGGCGCAACTACATCGAGGTGCGCAACCAGGGCGCCGTGCATGCGCGGCTTACCGATGCGTCATTCAAACAGGGCGGGCAGCCCCGGCCGTTGGTGGACGGTTTGCTCGGCTATGTGCTGCCGGGCGCGAGCATGCGCTGGCCGGTGCCGGATGCCGTATCGGCCGACCAGCCGTTGCAGGTACGCGTCAACGGCGCGCCGCAACTGGAGAGCCTGGCGCCCACGCGATAGCCGTGATGTAGCGCAACGGGCACACGCCCGGGTTTTAACAGGATGGAGATGTCCATTGAAGGACACAACGCCATGGTGAGTCGTGGTTGGGCTCGGGTTTTATGGCCGTCGGTGGCAGTGGCAAGCGGGCTGTGGGGCGCAGCGATGGCGGGCGACCTGCCGCCGCCGCCCGGCAGCATGGAGGCAGTTGCCGATGCACAGCTGTTTCTGGAACTGGTGGTCAACCAGATGGACACCGGCCGCGTCATCGCGGTCGAGCAGCGCGCCGGCCAGCTGTTTGTGCCGGCCAGCGCGTTGCAGGACGTGGGCATGAAACTGCCCGGTGAGCCCGTCGGCAGTGTGGCCCTGGACCAGGTGCCGGGCCTGCACAGCGACTACGACAGCAACGGCCAGCGCCTGCTGCTGGATGTGCCGCCCTCCTGGCTGCAGGAACAGTTCATCGGCAACCGCAATACCTATCCGCGTACCCAGGCCATGAGCAGCTTCGGCGCCTTGCTCAACTATGACGTGTATTTCAATGACACCGACGATGGCGGCAGTTACCTCGCGGCCTGGAACGAAGTACGGCTGTTCGACACCTGGGGCACCTTGTCCAACACCGGGCAACTGCGCCAGACCCTGTCCGATGGAATCAGCGGCGGCACCCTCAACAATGGTTACCGCCGTTACGACACCACCTGGCGTTTTTCCGACGATGAGCGCCTGCTGACCTACGAGGCCGGCGACGTGATCAGTGGCGCGCTGCCCTGGAGTAGCTCGGTGCGCCTGGGCGGGGTGCAACTTTCCCGGGATTTTGCCGTGCGCCCCGACCTGGTCACGTACCCCTTGCCGCAGTTTGCCGGTGAGGCGGCGGTGCCCTCGTCGGTGGACCTGTTTATCAACGGCTACAAATCCGACAGCGCGCGACTGCAACCCGGCCCCTACACCCTGACCAACATCCCATTCATCAACGGTGCCGGCGAGGCCGTGGTGGTCACCACCGATGCCCTGGGCCGCCAAGTGTCGACCACGGTACCGTTCTACGTCACCAGCACCTTGCTGCAACAAGGCTTGACGGACTTTTCGCTGGCCGCCGGTACCTTGCGCCGTGACTACACCCTACGGGACTTCGGCTACGGACCGGGCGTGGCCAGTGGCACGTTCCGCTATGGCTATTCCGATAACCTGACTCTGGAGAGCCACGCTGAAGCCTCCAGCGACCTGACCCTCGGCGGGCTCGGTGGCAACCTGCGCCTGGGCAACTTCGGCGTGCTCAATACCGCCCTCAGCCAGAGCCAGTTCGACAGCCGCACGGGCCAGCAACTGAGCCTCGGTTACCAGTACAACAGCACGCGCTACAGCTTTATGTACCAACGGGTGGAACGTCGCGACGACTACGCCGACCTGACTCTGGTCGATACCCCATACGCCAGTCTCAGCAAGCGCAGCGAGCAGGTGACCCTGAGCCTCAACCTCCAACGTTTCGGCAGCCTGGGCCTGGGCTATTTCGACGTGCAGGCGGCGGACGACTCGCGCACGCGCCTGCTCAACCTGAGCTGGAGCAAGCCGTTGTGGCGCAACACCAGCTTTTATCTGTCAGCCAACCGCGAAATCGGTGACAGCAACTGGGCCATGCAGGCGCAACTGGTCATCCCGTTCGACCTCAACGGCAGCCTGGCCTTGAGCACCGAGCGCAGCAAGGATGGCGCCAGTCGCCAGCGCATCAACTACAGCCGCGCGGTGCCCAGCGAAGGCGGGGTGGGCTACAACCTCGGCTATGCCCAGGGCGATGCCCCCAGCTATCGACAGGCCGACCTGACCTGGCGCTTGCAGTCGGTGCAGTTGCAGGCCGGCGTGTACGGCAGCAGTGAGGCCATGACGCGCTGGGCCGATGCCAGCGGCTCGCTGGTGTGGATGGGCGGCGAAACCTTTGCCGCCAACCGCATCAATGACGCCTTTGTGGTAGTGAGCACCCAGGGCTTTGCCGGGATTCCGGTGCGCTACGAAAACCAGCTGGTGGGCCAGACCGACCGCAACGGCCATTTGCTGGTGCCGTGGAGCAGTGCCTATTACCGCGGCAAATACGAGATCGACCCCCTGAACCTGCCGGCGAATGTGCAAAGCCCCAATGTTGAGCAGCGCGTATCGGTACGCCGTGGCAGCGGTTACTTGCTGGAATTCCCCCTGCGCCGGGTGCTCGCTGCAAGCATCACTCTGGTGGACCGCCAGCATCAGGAGTTGCCGCTGGGCAGCCTGGTAGTGCACGAGCAAAGCAACACCCAGGCGGTGGTCGGCTGGGATGGCCTGGTGTATCTGGAAAACCTCAGCGCGCACAACACCTTGCAGGTCACCCTCGGTGAGGGCCGCACCTGCCAGACGACATTCGATATTGATGAACAGCAACATGACGTGCCCTTGATCGGGCCATTAGTGTGCCAATGAGGCATCGAACAGGGAGTGTTCAGGTGAGGGGCAGCGTAGGGTTATATGGCGTAGGTTTGTTGTTTTGCGGGCAGGCGATGGCGGCGTGTTCGGTGGTGTCCACCGTGCCGGCCAGTTTCGGCTCAATCAGCTCGATGACGGTGCGCACCGCCGCGCAAACCAGCTCTACGACTAATTCGGGGTTGAGTTGCACCTCGGCGTTGATATCGCTGCTGGTGTCCACCGACCACTTTTACGCCACGATCACATCGTCGCAAAGTGGCATGGTCGGGCCGACCGGTGATGTGATCAGCTATACGATTTATGGCAACAACAGCACCAGCTATCCCATCACCCGTGGCAGCCAATTCGATTTCGGCGGCGCTGGCGGCATCGCCCAGAGCATTGGCCTGATCGCAGGGCCCGGCGCGAAAACCGTACCGCTGTACCTGAGCAGCATCACCGGCAGCAACGTCGCCGCCGGGGTGTACACCGAGACACTGAGCATCGCCTGGGTGTGGAATTATTGCTCGGGGATCGGCCTTGGCGGCATTTGCCTGGGACGTGACACTGGCAGTGGCACGGCGTCCCTGACCGTCAGCATGACCGTGACCAACGACTGCCAGATCACCGCCCCGAATATCAGCTTCGGCAGCGCGCCGGTGGTCAGTGGTTTTACCGCGGTGAGCGGGCAGACCATCAACATCGCCTGCACCAAGGGCAGCGCCTATACCGTGGGCTTGAGCGATGGCCAGAACCCGGTGAGTGTCGGCGGCCGGCGACGTATGGTTTCCGGCGGCAATTACCTGGCCTATGACATTTTCAAAAGTGCCGGCACCACGCGCTGGGGCAGTGTCGGCGCGGCGCGGCGGGCCAGCTCCACGGCCGAGGTCAACCCCGGCAACGGCTTGGGCGTCGGTAGCCAGGTGTACAACTACAACGCCAAGGTCTACACCGATCAGCCCACCCCACCGGCCGGCACCTACCTGGATAACGTGGTGCTGGACGTCGGTTTCTAGAAGGGCGTCTGCAGCACGGCGGCCTGATCCACCGGGCTGACCATCGCATAGTTGTAGCCGCCGCCCGACCAGTAGTCGGCCTGCAAGCCATCGGCACTGCGGCTGCCGCGAGGCAGGAAACCGTTGTTCGGGCCCGGCGGGCGGATATAGAAGCTGATGCGCCGGCCTTGCGCGTCCTGGTACAGCACCATGGCTGCCGCGCCTTGGTCGGTGGTGAGCAGGCGCCCGCTGACCGGTTTGAAACCGGCTTGGCTCAGGTCGGGCAGGCGATGGGCCTGGTTGAAGTAACGGTCGAGCCAGGCCTGCATAGTGCCGCGGTCCTGGGCGTTGTAGTCGGCGGGCATGATGCCGTCCTGGGCAAACAGGCGATAGGCCTGCATGGCGTCGGTCATCGGCAACAGCGGCGGCTGGGTGGCTTCACGGGCGTGCCAACCGCCAACCCCGCCGAGGCTCACGGCGATCAGCAACAACGCCGCCGTGGCCAGGTGCCGACGGGACTGTTTCTTGATGCGCTGGCGAATCAGCGCCGGGTCCAGTGCCGGGTTGTGCGGCTGTTGCAGGGCGCCGCTCAATGACGCACGCAGCAGCTGCGCATCCTGTTGCCAGGCCTGTACCTGGGCCGCCACTTCGGGGTGGCTGGCCAGCCAGGTTTCAAGCACACGGCGATCAGTGTCGAGCAATTGGTGATCGACGTAGGCATGTAAATCGCGTTCGCTGGGGGGCAGGCTGATCATTTGAGTCTCCGCAGGGCAGGGCCGGTCATTTCGCCATCGCTGAGTTGACGCAGCGCTTGGCGTGCGCGGGACAGGCGTGACATCACGGTGCCGATGGGCACCTTGAGGATCTCGGCCACTTCCTTGTAGCTCAAGCCCTCGACGGACACCCACAGCAACAGGGCGCGCTGTTCGGTGTTCAGTTGGTCGAAGGCTTGCAGGGTGGATTGGGCCAGCACCGTGCGTTCCACCGAAGGTTGCACGTCATCGCGGCCGGTGAAGAATTCGAGCATGCGTGCATAGCGGCGGTTGCGGCGGTGGGCGTCGAGGAACTGGCGGTAGAGGATCGAAAACAGCCAGGCGCGCAAATCGCCCTCGATACGTTTATCGGCCCAGGCGACGATGGCGCGCTCCAGGGTCGATTGCACCAGGTCATCGGCGCTGCTGCTGTTGCGCGTCAGGGACAGGGCAAAACGCCGCAACCTGGGAATGAGTTCACGTAACTGTTCGTCGAGTTCATGCATGGGCGTCTGGCTGGTCACTACGCTGGGACTAGAGAGACGTCCGGCGTTGAAGGTTATTCCCCGTCCCGCAAAATAAATCCAGGGCCTGGGAATAGAGCCAATCGGCGTTCGTCTTAATGCTCCGACCTTATGTTTCAGCCTGAGGCCTCTGGCCCTGGAGTTCCTGCATGGTAGATCACTCATCACCCCCCCGTCCTCCATTGAGCACTGCGAGCCTGATCGCACGACTTGCCGGCATCGGTGCCGTGGTTGCGGTTGTTGCCGGGGCATTTGCCTACGTCAATGGCACGCTCGACCCACAACGCCTGCGGCCAAAAACCTTGGTCAATGCCCTGGAAACCAATAACGGCGTGCATCCGGGCTTTCGCCGTAACCATGCCAAGGGCGTATGCGTGGCGGGTTATTTCGAGAGCAGTACCGAGGCCCGTGCCTATTCCAACGCCCAGGTGTTCAGCGAGGTCAAGACTCCGATCATCGGCCGCTTTGCCTTGCCCAGCGGCAACCCCTACGCGCCGGACAGCAGTGTGCCGATTCGCAGTTTCGCCGTGCAGTTCAGCCAGGCCAACGGCCAGCAATGGCGGACGGGGATGAACAGCATGCCGGTGTTCCCAGTGGGCACGCCCGAGGCGTTTTACCAGTTGCTCAAGGCCGGCGCGCCAGATCCGGCCACCGGCAAGCCGAACCCGTCAAGCATGCCGGCGTTTTTTGCCGCACACCCCGAGACAGCGCCATTCCTGGCCTGGGTCAAGACCGCCAAGCCATCGGCCAGTTATGCGACTGAAACCTATAACGGCATCAACGCGTTTTACCTGGTGGCTGCCGATGGTACGCGCCAGGCCGTGCGTTGGGAGGTGGTGCCCCAGAGCCAGGACGCGGCGGGTGATACCGCACCTGCTGGCAGTGACTTCCTCGAGCAGGACTTGGTGCGACGCCTGGCCGCCGGGCCATTGCGTTGGCAGTTGAACATGACCCTGGCCAACCCCGGCGACCCGCTGGACGACGCAAGCAAGACCTGGACCGGCGCGCACAAGGTCCTCAACGCCGGCACGTTGGTGCTGCAAAGCAGCCAGCCCCAGGCAGATGGTGATTGCCGCGATATCAACTTTGACCCGCTGATTCTGCCCAGTGGTATCCAAGCCTCCAACGACCCCTTGCTGGCCGCCCGTTCGGCCGCGTATGCCAGTTCGTACCTGCGCCGCGCCGGTGAAGTCAGCCCGTTGCACAGCGCCCCTCAGGAGTCGAAGCCATGAATGCTCAACCACGGTTCTTTGCGCCCCTGGCGCGCGTGCTGCACTGGCTGATGGCGTTTATGATCATCGCCATGCTGTTTATCGGCGCGGGTCTGGCGGCGTCGGTGTCGGAGCGCCATGAGTGGCTGATCCACCTGCACAAGCCGCTGGGCATTGCGATTCTGGCGCTGGTGATCGTGCGCCTGGCGGTGCGTTTCTCGACGCGCCAACCGCCGTTGCCAGCGGATTTACCGGTGTGGCAAAGGCTCGCAGCCAAGGCTTCCCATGTGCTGTTGTACGCGTTGATGCTGGTGTTGCCGCTGCTGGGTTGGGCGATGATTTCAGCGGCTGGCGACCCGGTGATGCTCAGCAGTAACCTGCAACTGCCCGCGCTGGTGGGGGCGAATGCGCCGTTGTTCGCGCTGTTGCGCAAGGCTCACGGCTACCTGGCCTATCTGCTGTTTCTCACCGTGCTGGTGCATCTGGCGGCCGCGTTGTTCCACGGTTTGATCCGCCGCGATGGTGTCTTGCAAAGCATGACCGGCAGCAAGGATTGACCGCTCTTGTGGCGAGCGAGCTTGCTCGCGCTGGGCTGCGAAGCAGCCCCAAAACAGCCTGCTCGGTGTGTCAGGTGATCCGGCAGTGATTTTCATGGGGCCGCTATGCGGCCCAGCGCGAGCAAGCTCGCTCGCCACAAAGAGCTCGCCTCGGGGGTTAGCGCAAACGCCCGACGATATCAGCGACGCTGCTCAACACGTCCTTGCCCAACTGTTTTGAACGATCGCCTGACCAGCCAGTTCGCAGGTTGGGCGCGTCGTCGTTGTCCTTGAAGGGCATTTCCAGGGTCAGGGACAGGCAGTCGTATTTTTCTCCTACCGCGTTGCAGGCCAGGGTCATGTTGGCTTGGCCGGGCAGGTCGCGGGTGTAGCCGTGGGTGGTCTGGAAGTCTCGTGTCAGGTGGCTCAAATGGCTGCGGAAGTGTTTTTCCAGGGCTTCGATACGCGGGGTGTAGCCAGGGTTGCCTTCGCAGCCGGCGGTGAACACGTAGGGGATTTCTTCATCGCCGTGGATGTCGAGGAACATATCCACGCCGTACTTTTCCATCTGTTGCTGGACGAACAGGACCTCGGGGCTGAGTTCCTGGCTGGCGCTTTGCCAGGCGCGGTTCAGGTCCTGGCCCATGGCGTTGGTGCGCAGGTGGCCGTGGAAGGCGCCATCCGGGTTCATGTTTGGTACCAGGTACAGATCGGCGACGGCCAGTAGTTTTTTCAGTTCGTCGTCGCCGTCCTTTTGCAGGCGCTCAATCACGCCCTCCATAAACCATTCGGCCATGTGTTCCCCGGGGTGCTGCTGGGCGATGATCCACACCTTACGCCGGCCCTCGATTCCTTTGCCTCGGCGCAGCAGTTGAATATCGCGGCCTTCAGCGCTCTTGCCGGTGGCCAGCAGGGTGACCCCGGCGTACTTCAGGGCTTGCTCGATCAGCCAGTCGTGGCGTTCACGGCTATAGGGCTCGAAGTAGGCAAACCAGGCGTGCTTTTCCCGGGTCTGGAGGTTGATGTGCAGGATCTCGCCATCAAAGCGCGTCGGTACCCGGAACCAGTTGATATGGTCGTAGGACGCCACGGCGTTGTAGCCGCTCCAGGCATGCTTGTAGGACGAGCGCCCTGCGTTGCTCAAGCGAAAGGTATGGGTGTGCCCCACGTGCATGCCTTCGGCCTTGAAGTGGAACCATTGGTAGTGATCGCTGCGGGTGTCGGGTTTGATTGCCAGCAACAACTGATAAGCGTCGCTGGCATCCAGGACCTGAATGTTGCCGCTGTCGAAGTCGGTGCTGATCTTGATGGAGGTCAAGGCCACGGTCATAGTCTGGTTGCCTGAATATGAGTGATATGGCGGCCATCTTACACAGGCGTTCGGTAAAACCTGGATGCAAAAATTGTTGCAGGGGGAGGGGGCGTCATCCGTGACGCCGCCGCAGCTTAGAGTCTATGAGATTGATTCTCAAGCGCTAATTCGCAGAGATACGCGCTAGAGCACTCGGACGACTTTCTTTGGGCGATAGTCTTTTGCTACCATGCGCGCCATCGAGCAACACACAGTCTTCATTAGCCTGAAGCCATGCCAGGAAAACTGGCAAAAAAAAGACCCGGCCAAAGAGCCGGGTCAAAAACCGTGATTAGCCTGATGAGGAGATATTCCAAGAGTCCGACCTAAGGTCTCTTGGTCTATCGACTGATCTCGCGATCAGCTGAGCCCAATAATAATCATTATCATTTGCAAGTCAAATGTTTTTATCCGTGGGATAGAAATATTTTTCTTTCATACCTGCTAAGCGTTTGCCGCCGCTTTTGGCGCTTGCAACGACCGCTCCACCATCGCCTTCGCCATATCGATCAAATACACCACCGAAAACGCCAGGTCGCGCTGGTTGCCCTGATGGCTGCACGCCGACTCGTAGGCGGTTGCCGCTGCACTGCGCAACAGGTCCGAGGCGTGTATCAGGGCCTCCTCCTGGCTGACTTCGGGTTTGATCGCGAACATGGCCCCGTCCGAATCCGGCGTCGACCGATTTTCTTTCAAGTAGTAGTCCAGTGCGCGCTGGGCCGCGCCACTGTTGCACATGTCGTTTACTTCAGTCAGTTCGGGCGTTGGGTGCGTGCGGGTCGTCATAAGCGGCAATACTCCGGTGGGTGTCGAAATCCTTGGGCTTGATGATAGTACGTATCGTATTCCTGTCGTTTTATGGATTACTACAAACTGTTTATTGCCCGCAAAAACGGGCGCCGTATTGTGATGCGCCATGGATAACTGGATAGCGTTGGTCAAGGCCAACATGAAAGACCGCAAGGTCACGCAGGATGAACTGGCGCGGCGCCTGGGCATGTCCCAGGGCGGCGTCGGCCATTGGCTCAATAAACGCCGTGTGCCGAGCCTGGCGGACATGAACCGTGTGCTCGCCGAACTGGGGTTGGGGTATTTGGAGGTGGCGCTGGAGATTCGTGAACGGGCCGCGCAAGTGCCGGAACTGGACCCCCACTACAATCCGTATTTCCGCTACCCGGTCAGCGACTGGAAGCAGGCCTGCGAGCTGCGTGAGGAGCGTGCGCCTTATAGAGCCGAGCGCTACGAATTGACCGATTACCACGCCCGAGGCGAGGCATTCTGGTTGCCGGTGACGGGAGACGCCATGACCGCCCCCACGGGCATGAGCATTGCGGCTGGCATGATGATCCTGGTTGACCCGGCCATCGCACCCGAGCCCGGCAGGCTGGTGGTGGCCCAATGGGCCGGTAACCCCCAGGCCACCTTTCGCCAATTGCAGGAAGAAAGCGGCCAGCACTACCTGGTGCCGCTCAACCCCACTTACCCCAAGGTGCTGCTCAGCGACGGCTGCCGCCTCCTGGGTGTGGTGGTGCAAGCCACGGCGAAGTTCTAGTCGGCCGTTTCCAGCTCCACCAGCGCGCTGCCTTCGGCTACCATTTCACCTTCCTGGCAGAACAGCGCCTTGACTACCCCGGCGTGGGGCGCACGGATGCTGTGTTCCATCTTCATGGCTTCGAGCACCACCAGTTGAGTACCAGCCTCAACGGTTTGGCCCACCTCCACGAGCACCCGCACGATGCTGCCGTTCATGGGGGCGGTGAGGCCGCCCTGATGGGATTGATTGGCCTCGACCGCCGCAATCGGGTCGAACAGGCTGACGGCATGCATCTCGCCGTCCCAACGCAGGTACAGGCTGCCTTCACTGCGCACCGCCAGATGAGCACGGCGCACGCCCTGATGTTCAGTCAGCAACTGTTCGCCGCATAACTGAGACGGTTGCCCGGTCAGTGTCACCAACCGATCCTGCCCATTGCAGCTCAGGTGCAGCGACACCTCGGCAGGCAGGCCCGCGCGAAAGCCCTGGTGACTTGCCCAAGGCCCGTCACCCGCCGGCAAGCTCTGCATAAACGCCGAGCCCGCCGCCTGCCAGAACTCATCGCTCAATGCCCCCGGCGTCGGCAACAGCTCACCCTGATAGCGCGGGATAAACCCGGTATCCAACTCGGCCGCGGCAAACGCAGGGTGCCCGATGATGCGCCGCAAAAAGCCCAGGTTGGTCTTGAGCCCGCCGACCGCAAACTCATCCAGCATGCTTAATAGGCGCAGGCGCGCCTGTTCGCGGTCTTCACCCCAGGCAATCAACTTGCCGAGCATCGGGTCGTAGAAGGGCGACACGCTGTCGCCTTGCTCGACGCCGCTATCCACCCGGCGTCCAGGGCCCGGGCTGGACTCGCGGTACAGCGCCAGGTGCCCGGTGGCCGGCAGAAAGTCATTGGCCGGGTCTTCGGCATACAGCCGCACTTCAATTGCATGACCGTTCAACGCGACCTGCTCTTGCGTGATCGGCAGCGCCTCGCCCTGGGCAACCCGGATCTGCCAGGCCACCAGGTCGAGGCCGGTAATCGCTTCGGTCACCGGATGCTCCACCTGCAGCCGCGTGTTCATCTCCATGAAGAAAAACTCGCCACGGGCATCCAGCAAAAACTCCACCGTACCTGCGCCGACATACCCGATGGCCTGGGCAGCGCGCACGGCCGCTTCGCCCATGGCCCGGCGCTGCTCGACACTCAAGCCGGGTGCCGGGGCTTCTTCCACGACCTTTTGATGACGACGCTGGATCGAGCAGTCGCGTTCATTGAGGTACAAGCAATGACCCTGCTGGTCGGCAAACACTTGGATCTCGACATGCCGCGGCTTGAGCAGGTATTTCTCCACCAGCATCTGCCCGTTGCCGAACGACGACAGCGCCTCACGCTGGGCGGAAGCCAGGGCTTCGGCCAGTTGGCTGACGTCCTCGACCACTTTCATGCCCTTGCCACCGCCACCCGCCGTGGCCTTGAGCAGCACCGGGTAGCCGATACGCTCACAGGCGGCGCGGAAGGTCTCCAGGTCCTGGGCCTCGCCGTGATAACCCGGCACAAGGGGTACGCCAGCCGTTTCCATCAAGGCCTTGGCCGCGGATTTGCTGCCCATGGCGTCGATTGCCGAGGCGGGCGGGCCGAGGAAGATCAAGCCTGCCGCCTCGATGGCCCGGGCGAAGCCGGCGTTTTCCGAGAGGAAGCCGTAGCCGGGGTGAATCGCCTGGGCGCCGCTGGCGTGGGCGGCGGCAATCAGCTTGTCGATTTGCAGGTAACTATCGGTGGCCTTGCTGCCGCCCAGGTCGACGCGGATATCGGCTTCACGGCTATGGCGGGCATCGCGGTCGATGGCGCTGTGCACAGCCACGGTGGTCAACCCCATGGCCTTGGCGGTACGCATGACCCGGCAGGCGATTTCGCCACGGTTGGCCACCAGAACGGTGTTGAGTGTGCTCATGAACGCGGCTCCTGGGTTTGCCAACTTGGCGCACGTTTTTGCAGAAATGCACGCAAACCTTCCTGGCCCTCGGCGCTCACCCGGATGCGCGCAATGGCGTTTTCGCAATAGCGGCGCAGCGCGGGGGTGAGGGCACCGTTGCCCACTTCGCGCAGCAAATCCTTACTGGCACGCATGGCCGCCGGGCTGTTTTGCAGCAGGTTGGTGACCCACTGGTCCACCTGTTGATCCAGGCTCTCGGCAGGATAACTTTCCGCCAGCAAGCCGATCTCCCGTGCGCGTTGGCCGCCGAACCGCTCGGCTGTGAGTGCATAACGACGGGCAGCGCGTTCGCCGATGGCCTGCACCACGAACGGGCTGATCACCGCCGGCGCCAGGCCGATACGCACTTCCGACAGGCAGAACTGCGCGTCGTCGGCACCGATGGCCATGTCACAGCAACTGATCAGGCCCAGCGCGCCCCCGTAGGCCGCACCTTGCACCACCGCCAGCGTGGGGATTTTCAGTTTGGACAGGTTGTACATCAGCTCTGCCAGTTCCCGGGCGTCGTCCAGGTTGGTGTGGTAGTCCAGCTCGGCCGATTGCTGCATCCAGGCCAGGTCGGCACCGGCGCTGAAGTGCTTGCCACGCCCGCGCAGTACCAGGAAGCGCAGGGACGGGTCGCCTTGTACGCGGTCAAGAGCCAGGATCAATTCGCGGATCATCTCGGCGTTGAACGCGTTGTTCTTGGCTTCGCGGCTGAGCCACAGCGTGGCAAAGCCACGGCGGTCGGTGATCAGTTCGAGGGTGTTGAAGTCGCTCATGCAAGGAGCTCCATGATAATGAGAGGCCTCCTGTAGGAGCGAGCTTGTTGTGGCGAGCAAGTTTGCTTGCGCTGGGGTGCGCAGCGCCCCCAAAAAAGCCGGGACTGCTGCGCAGTCAGCGGGAGCAAGCTACCTCGCCACAACAGGCGCGCTCCTACAGGTTACATGCGGAACACGCCGAAGCGGCTCGGCTCGATGGGGGCGTTCAGTGCGGCGGACAAGGCCAGGGCCAGCACGTCACGGGTCTGCAGCGGGTCGATCACGCCGTCATCCCACAAGCGCGCGCTGGAGTAGTAGGGATGGCCCTGGGTTTCATACTGGTCGAGGATCGGCTGCTTGATCGCGGCTTCCTCCTCGGCACTGAAACCGTTGCCGGCGCGCTCAGCCTGTTCGCGCTTGACCTGCACCAACACCCCGGCGGCTTGTTCGGCACCCATCACGCCAATGCGTGCGTTGGGCCACATCCACAAAAAGCGCGGGTCGTAGGCGCGGCCACACATCCCATAGTTACCCGCACCAAAGCTGCCACCGATGATCACGGTGAATTTCGGCACCTTGGCGCACGCCACGGCGGTGACCAGCTTGGCGCCGTGCTTGGCAATGCCGCCGGCTTCGTACTTCTGGCCGACCATGAAGCCGGTGATGTTTTGCAGGAACAGCAGTGGAATCCCGCGCTGGCAGGCCAGTTCGATAAAGTGCGCGCCTTTCTGCGCGGCTTCGGCGAAGAGGATGCCGTTGTTGGCCAGGATCGCTATCGGGTAGCCATGCAAGTGCGCAAAGCCGCACACCAGGGTCGTGCCGAACAGGGCCTTGAACTCATCGAACACCGAGCCGTCCACCAGCCGTGCGATGACTTCGCGCACATCAAAGGGTTGCTTGGCATCCGCAGGGATCACGCCGTACAACTCTTCGCTGCTGTACAGCGGCGCCACCGGCGGGCGTTGCAGCAGCTCACCCTGCTTGCGCCAATTGAGGTTGGCCACGCTGCGCCGGGCCAGCGCCAGGGCGTGTTCATCGCTGTCGGCATAGTGGTCGGCCACGCCCGAGACCTTGCAGTGCACATCGGCGCCACCCAGCTCTTCGGCGCTCACCACTTCACCGGTGGCGGCCTTCACCAGCGGCGGGCCGGCGAGGAAGATGGTGGCTTGCTGGCGCACCATGATCGCTTCGTCGGCCATGGCCGGCACGTAGGCGCCGCCGGCGGTGCACGAGCCCATCACCACGGCAATCTGGGGAATGCCCTGGGCGCTCATATTGGCCTGGTTGAAGAAGATCCGCCCGAAGTGCTCGCGGTCGGGGAACACCTCGTCCTGGCGCGGCAGGTTGGCGCCGCCGGAGTCCACCAGGTAGATACACGGCAGGCGGTTCTGCTCTGCGATGGTCTGGGCGCGCAGGTGCTTTTTGACGGTCAGCGGGTAATAGGAGCCGCCTTTGACCGTGGCATCGTTGGCCACGATCATGCATTCGACGCCTTCCACCCGGCCGATGCCGGCAATCACCCCGGCAGCCGGGACGTCTTCGCCATACACCTGATGAGCTGCCAGTTGGCTCAGCTCGAGAAACGGTGAGCCCGGGTCGAGCAGACGGTTGATACGCTCGCGGGGTAACAGTTTGCCGCGTGAGGTGTGGCGTTCCTGGGCCTTGGCGCCGCCACCTTGATGGACGTGGGCGAGCAGGCTGTGCAGGGCGTCGACCTGTTCAAGCATCGCCGCGCGGTTGGCGGAAAATTCCGCCGAGCGCGGGTTGAGCTGGGTGTGCAGGGTGGCCATGGGCGTGCTCCTTCAGCGGGTTTCGTTGAACAGTTCGCGACCGATCAACATCCGCCGAATCTCACTGGTGCCCGCACCAATTTCGTAGAGCTTGGCGTCACGCAACAGGCGCCCGGCGGGGAATTCGTTGATATAGCCATTGCCGCCCAGAATCTGGATCGCATCCAGGGCCATTTGCGTGGCGCGCTCGGCGCTGTAGAGGATCACGCCCGCAGCGTCCTTGCGCGTGGTCTCGCCGCGTTCACACGCCTGGGCCACCGCGTAGAGGTAGGCGCGGCTGGCGTTGAGCTGGGTGTACATATCGGCAACCTTGCCTTGGATCAATTGGAATTCGCCGATGCTCTGGCCGAACTGCTTGCGGTCGTGGATGTAGGGCACGATCAAGTCCATGCATGCCTGCATGATCCCGGTAGGGCCACCGGAGAGCACCACGCGCTCGTAGTCCAGGCCGCTCATCAACACTTTCACGCCGCCATTGAGCACGCCGAGGATGTTTTCTTCGGGTACCTCGACGTCGTCGAAAAACAGCTCGCAGGTGTTGGAGCCGCGCATGCCCAGCTTGTCGAATTTATTGCTGCGGCTGAAGCCTTTCCAGTCGCGCTCGACGATGAAGGCGGTGATGCCGTGGGGGCCTTTTTCCAGGTCGGTCTTGGCGTAGATCACATAGGTATGGGCGTCCGGGCCGTTGGTGATCCAGGTCTTGCTGCCATTGAGTACGTAATGGTCGCCGCGCTTGTCGGCGCGCAGTTTCATCGACACCACGTCGGAACCGGCATTCGGCTCGCTCATGGCCAGGGCGCCGATGTGCTCGCCGCTGATCAGCTTGGGCAGGTACTTAAGTTTTTGTTCATGGTTGCCGTTGCGGTTGATCTGGTTGACGCACAGGTTGGAGTGCGCCCCGTAGGACAACGCCACCGAGGCCGAGCCACGGCTGATTTCTTCCATGCTCACCACATGGGCCAGGTAACCGAGGCCGGCACCGCCGTATTCCTCGGGCACGGTGATGCCCAGCAGGCCCATGTCGCCGAACTTGCGCCACAGGTCGGCGGGGAACAGGTTGTCGATGTCGATCTGGGCCGCGCGCGGTGCGATCTCCTTGGCCACGAAGGACTGCACCTGGTCGCGCAGCATGTCGATGGTCTCGCCGAGGGCGAAGTTCAGGGACGGGTAACTCATGGACAGGCACCTTAATGTGAGCTTTGTTGTTGTGTGGGCAGGGCGCGGGAGGAGGGCGCTCACCTTTACGTTAACGTAAGCTTGCGTTGCGGCGCTGTCAATCGTAGTTTACGTATACGTCAACCTACAAAAAAGATAACAGGGGTCGTTATGGATCAACCGAACCAGAGTTACAGCCGTGGCTCCCAGGACAAGGCCTTGCTGGCCATGACCATTGGCCAGGCATTCGATCACACCGTTGCGCAGTATCCAGACAGCGAAGCCTTGGTGGTGCGCCACCAGCAGCGGCGCTACACCTGGCGGCAGCTGGCCGAGACAGTTGAGCTGCACGCCCGCGCATTCATCGCCCTGGGCATGCAAACCGGCGACCGCCTGGGGATCTGGGCGCCTAACTGTGCCGAGTGGCTGATCTGCCAGGTGGCGAGCGCCAAGCTCGGGGTGATCCTGGTCAATATCAACCCGGCCTATCGCAGCAGTGAATTGGACTACGTGCTCAAACAATCCGGCTGCCAATGGCTGGTATGCGCCGGTTCGTTCAAAAGCTCCGATTACCACGCCATGCTCCAGGCATTGAAACCCGAGCTGCGCGGCCTCATCAGCCTGGACCCCAGCCCGCCGCCGGAATTCATGCTCTGGTCGCAGTTGGCGGCGCTTGGCGCAGGCGTGCCGCCCGAGCAACTGCAAAGCCGTCAGGCCAGCCTGCATTTCGATCAACCTGTGAATATCCAGTACACCTCCGGCACCACCGGCTTCCCCAAGGGCGCCACCCTCAGTCACCACAACATCCTCAATAACGGTTACATGGTCGGTGAAAGCCTGGGCCTGACGGCAGGGGACCGCCTGGTGATCCCAGTGCCGCTGTACCACTGCTTCGGCATGGTCATGGGCAACCTCGGTTGTATCACCCACGGCACCACCATGATCTACCCCAATGACGGCTTCGACCCGTTGCTGACGCTGAGCGCCGTCGCCGAAGAACAAGCCACCGGCTTATATGGCGTGCCGACCATGTTTATCGCGCTGCTCGATCACCCACGCCGGGCCGAGTTCGAGGTGTCCAGCCTGCGCACCGGGATCATGGCCGGGGCGACATGCCCGATCGAGGTGATGCGTCGGGTCATCCATGAGCTGCACATGGCAGAGGTGCAGATTGCCTATGGCATGACTGAAACCAGCCCGGTGTCGCTGCAGACCGGCGCAGATGACGATATCGAACGGCGTGTCACCACGGTGGGCCGCACCCAACCGCAACTGGAAACCAAGATTGTCGACGAGGCCGGTAACACCGTGGCCCGGGGCGTGATCGGTGAACTGTGTACACGCGGCTACAGCGTGATGCTCGGTTACTGGAACAACCCCGACGGCACTCGCGAGTCCATCGATGAGGCCGGCTGGATGCACACCGGTGACCTGGCGACCATGGATGAGGAGGGTTACGTGTGCATCGCCGGGCGTAACAAGGACATGATCATTCGTGGGGGGGAGAACGTTTACCCGCGGGAGCTGGAAGAGTTTTTCTTTACTCACCCGGCGGTGGCGGACGTGCAGATCGTTGGCATCCCGGATGAGCGTTATGGCGAAGAGATTGTTGCCTGGATCAAGTTCCATCCCGGTCAGGTGGCCAACGAGCTGGAGTTGTTGAGCTGGTGCAAGGACCGCATCGCCCATTTCAAGACGCCCAGGCATTTCAAATTCGTGGATGAGTTTCCGATGACGGTGACGGGCAAGATCCAGAAATTTCGGATGCGCGAGATTTCCATCCAGGAGCTGCAAGCGCGCTGACAACGTCAAACCCCTGTGGGAGCTGGCTTGCCTGCGATGGCGGCCTGACTGCCGGCCCACATCTACCTGATACCCCGCGAACCTGCTGTGCCACCAAAATAGTGAAACCCCGAAAGCACAAAGGGGACCCGAAGGTCCCCTTTAATTTGTCGTTGCGTGCTCTTTTCTTATTATTGAGGGGCGGCCTGTTGTTGTTTTTGGTAGCCGTGGCCCGTACCGCTGTTTTGGGTGACCCCCATCCGGGGTCAAGAGCAAACGTATTTTTTTGAACGCTGACCTGCTTCTTCGTAAACGATCCAACCAGTGGGTAGCTACCTGAGGTAGTTTTATTTTTCTCTAGCCGGTTGCGGGTTGCGGCATGCCGTACCCTGGGAAGCACATCTTCTCCAAAAAAATCTGTTAGCTGCGTCTCTGCCGTGTTGTTTTTGTTATGTCAGAGTCGTTTCGTCTTATTTTTATTAGGTTTGGCGCTTTTTATTCTTGTTATGCCATAGAGATAGCAGAAGGCGTGCCAACTTTTTAAAAGCCTTTAAAATCAACGAGTTGTTTTTTTTCAGTATTTTCTTTCAGTTTGCACGGCGGATTTTGTTCCCGCGTTACCCGTTATGCCGGTGTGCGGTAACACATTGTCACAGCTGTGCTACTCACCTGCGTTACGCACCTTCGCCACGCGGGAACCCGTAGGCCGTCCCAGCACCTGGCTGATCTGCTGGCCGGCGCCAATCAAGCGTTCCAGGTCGATGCCCGTGTCGATACCCAGGCCGTTGAGCAGGTACAGCACGTCCTCGGTGGCGACGTTACCGCTGGCGCCCTTGGCGTAGGGGCAGCCGCCCAGGCCTGCGATTGAGCTGTCGAACACCGTGATGCCTTCCAGCAGGCTGGCGTAGATGTTAGCGATGGCCTGCCCGTAGGTGTCATGGAAATGCCCGGCCAGCTTGTCCCGTGGCACTTGGGCGCCGACCACTTCGAACAGGCGCCGGGTAGCGCCCGCCGTGCCGGTACCGATGGTGTCGCCCAGGGACACTTCATAGCAGCCCATGGCATACAGCTCGTGGGCGACGGCCGCCACTTGCTCCGGGGCGATATCGCCTTCATAAGGGCAACCCAGTACACAGGACACATAGCCGCGCACGCTGACGCCGTGCTGCTTGGCGGCGGCCATGATCGGTGCGAAGCGCTCCAGGCTCTCGCTGATGGAACAATTGATATTGCGCTGGGAGAACGCCTCGGACGCCGCCGCAAACACCGCGACTTCCTTGACCCCGGCCGCCAGCGCATCCTCGAACCCGCGCAGGTTCGGTGCCAGTGCGCCATAGGTCACGCCGGGCTTGCGCTGGATCTGCGCAAATACCTCGGCTGAACCTGCCATTTGCGGCACCCATTTGGGCGAGACAAAACTACCGACTTCGATATAGCTCAAGCCAGCGGCGCTCAAGGCGTCTACCAATCGGACTTTATCCGCCACGCTGATGGGCTGGGCTTCGTTCTGCAAACCGTCGCGCGGGCCGACTTCAACCAGGCGTACGTGGGAGGGGAGGGACATGGCAGTTACCTTCTGGTCAATGGCCGGCTTGGCTGATGGTCTGCGCCAGGGCCTGGGTGCAACGCTCTTCAGCGGTGTCCAGTTCCAGCTTCATCTGTTCGATATCCAGCAGTTGCTGTTCCAACTGTTCACGGCGCTCGGCGATCTTGGCCAGCATGCTGTTGAGTTGGATCTGGTTGCCGCCGGTGGGGTCGTAGAGTTCGATCAGTTCGCGGCATTCGGCCAGGGAGAAGCCGATGCGCTTGCCACGCAGGATCAGCTTGAGGCTGACCTTGTCCCGCGCCGAGTAAATGCGCTCCTGGCCCCGACGTTCCGGGGCCAGCAGGCCTTGTTCTTCATAGAAACGAATGGCGCGGGTGGTGATGTCGAGCTCGCGGGCGAGGTCGGAGATGCTGTAGGTGGTGCTCATGGCGGTGCTCAAGGAAGTCTTGGCGCTAAGCTAATTGCAGGTTGACGTAAACGTCAAGGCTGCTGGGCTTTCTTTTCCTGGGCCGTCACCTGCTGGCACAACTCGATCATCTGTTCACGCATCCAGCGGTTCGCCGGGTCCTGGTCGGTGCTTTCGTGCCAGTACAAATGGGTTTCCAGCGGCGGCACGCTGTTGACTGGCAGTTGGAACCAGTGCAGTTCATGACGACGGGCGAAACGCTCGGGCACGGTCATCACCATGTCGGTCTGTTGCAACACCTGATAGGCCATCAGGTAGTGCTGGGAACGCAGGGCGATCTTGCGTTGAATGCCCATCTTGCCCAAGGCCAGGTCCACATAGCCCAAACCGTTGCGGCGGCTGGAGATATGGATATGGGTCAGCGACAGGTAATCATCCAGGGTGAATTTATCCTTGCCCGCCATCGGGTGGCCCTTGCGCATGGCGCACACGTAGCGGTCTTCCATCAGCTTGACGTGACGCACCTGCGGGTCGGTATTGAGCGGCGCATCCACGGCAAAATCCAGGCGCCCGGCGGCCAGTTCCTTGGTGGTTTCGCGACGTTTGGACAGGAAACTCTCGATCATCACGGTAGGCGCCAGGCGACGCAGGCGCTGGAACAGCAGCGGCAGGATCACGGCCTCGGTCAGGTCGGTCATGCTGATACGGTAGGTCTTGGCCGCCTGCTGCGGGTTGAAGATGCGGCTTTCCTGCACGGACACGCGCAGCAACGACAACGCATTGCGCACCGGGCCGATGATGTTTTGCGCCATGGGCGTGGGCACCATGCCTTGGGCGGTACGCACGAACAGCGGGTCGTTGAAGGTCTCGCGCAACCGCGCCAGGGCGTTGGACACCGCCGGCTGGGTGATACCCACGATCTGGCCGGCGCGGGTCAGGTTGGCTTCGGTATAAATCGCGTCGAAGACAATAAAGAGGTTGAGGTCGACCTTGCTCAGATTCATTTCGTTGCGCTCTTATTGTGAGGTGCTCATACACCGATCATATATCGGTGATGAATGTTAATACACGGCGAGAATAGGCTAGGTAAATTATCAGCGCTGTTCTAGCATCGAATGCATGACCTAAACAACCTCTCAAAGAAGGGAGCTGCTCATGGATTTCGCCTATTCGCCCAAGGTTCAGGAACTGCGTGAACGCGTCACTGCGTTCATGGACGCTTATGTCTACCCGGCCGAACCGGTGTTCGAACGCCAAGTCAGCGAAGGTGATCGCTGGCAGCCCACGGCGATCATGGAAGAACTCAAGGCCAAGGCGAAGGCCGAGGGCTTGTGGAACCTGTTTCTGCCGGAATCCGAACTGGGCGCTGGCCTGACCAACCTTGAATACGCACCCTTGGCGGAAATCATGGGCCGCTCGTTGCTCGGCCCGGAGCCATTCAACTGCTCCGCTCCCGACACCGGCAATATGGAAGTGCTGGTGCGCTACGCCAACGAAGAACAGAAACAGCGCTGGCTCGAACCCTTGCTGCGCGGCGAGATTCGCTCGGCTTTTGCCATGACCGAACCGGATGTGGCGTCCTCGGACGCCACCAACATGGCCGCCCGCGCCGAACGCCAGGGCGACGAGTGGGTGATCAACGGCAAAAAGTGGTGGACCTCCGGCGCCTGCGACCCGCGCTGCAAGATCCTGATCTTCATGGGCCTGAGCAACCCCGATGCGCCGCGTCACCAGCAGCACTCGATGATCCTGGTGCCGGTCGATACCCCAGGCGTGAAAATCCTGCGGCCGCTGCCGGTATTCGGCTACGACGATGCGCCCCACGGCCATGCCGAAGTGCTGTTCGACAATGTGCGTGTGCCTTATGAAAACGTGTTGCTGGGCGAAGGCCGTGGCTTCGAGATCGCCCAGGGGCGCCTTGGCCCAGGCCGCATCCACCACTGCATGCGTTCGGTCGGTATGGCCGAACGCGCATTGGAGTTGATGTGCAAACGCTCGGTCAGCCGCACTGCCTTCGGCAAGCCTTTGGCGCGTTTGGGCGGCAATATCGACAAGATCGCCGACTCACGCATGGAAATTGACATGGCCCGCCTGCTGACCTTGAAAGCGGCGTACATGATGGACACCGTGGGTAACAAAGTGGCGAAAAGCGAAATCGCCCAGATCAAGGTGGTGGCACCGAATGTGGCCTTGAAGGTCATCGACCGCGCGATCCAGATGCACGGCGGTGCCGGGGTGTCCAATGATTTTCCGCTGGCCTATATGTACGCCATGCAACGCACCCTGCGCCTGGCGGACGGCCCGGACGAAGTGCACCGTGCGGCGATTGGCAAGTTCGAGATTGGCAAATATGTGCCTCGGGAATTGATGCGCGGCGGGCAGTAACACTGATGATCGTTCCCACGCTCTGCGTGGGAGCGCCTCCCGTGACGCTCTGCGTCACCCTTTCAAGAGCGGACGCGGAGCGTCCAGAGCGGCATTCCCACGCGGAGCGTGGGAACGATCTTCAATGATCTTCAGTACACCCAAACCTCCACTCGCCGATTCTTGATCCGGCCTTCATCCGCAGTATTGGCCGCCACCGGCATCTGCGCGCCAAACCCGCGAATATCCTTGAGCACCACGCCGCTCTTGACCAGCTCTCGGCGCACTGCCATCGCCCGCAACTTCGATAGCAGCGCCGCACGTTGCGGATCATTCTTGGTGTCGCCAAACCCCACCAGCGTCACCTGTTTATTCAGCTTGCCGTGGCTTCTGATATAGGCGACCACCCGCTGCACATCCTGGCGCGCCTTATTGTCGAGGCTGGCGCTGCCCTCGTCGAAGCGAAAATTCACCGTCAGGCGCTGAGCGTCTCGGGCGATGGCCTGGTAATCGTCGGGCATCGACGGGCGCGGCGCCACACCGATCGCTTGCACCTGCTGGGCGATGAAGCCATTGGCAGCCACAATCGCCTGGCCCTTGCTGCCTTGGGTAAACTCCACCAACGCCTTGGCCCATGGGTTGCGGGAAGAGGGCGGCAAGTAGAAGAACAGCCGACGTGACAGCGGGTAATCCTCGGTGGCGATCAGGCTGGTCAGCGGCAACATCGGTTGCGAGTCGCCGTCGACAATCGCCACCGCCTTGGCCTGGCGCACAGAGGGCAGGCCAATAAAACCGATGCCCTGGGGGTCCTGGCTCACCGCATCGGAAAGCTGTTCGCTGGATTCAAAGCGCTTGGCCAACGGCGCGAGCGGTTGGCCGCGGCGGCTCAGCACCAGTTCCCGGAAGGTGTCGAAGGTGCCGGATTGATCATCCCGGGCATATAAATGAATGGTCCCGCCTGTACCTCCCAGTGCCTCCCAGGTGCTGACCTCGCCGTTGAAGATTTGCGCCAATTGCTCGGTGTTGAGGCTATTGAGCGGGTTGCGCGGGTTGACGATGATTGCCAGGCCATCAATGGCGATCACATGCTCGGCGCCTGGGGTTTTCAAGTCCCCCAGGGGGTCGAGGTCCACCAGCTCGCTGTCATTGATCGGGCGGTACGCGGCGGCGAGGTCGGCGCGATTGTTTTTCAGCGCCGCAAAGCCGGTGCTGGAACCGTGGGCCGCCACCTCGATGGCGACCGTCTGGCCTTGGCGTGTCTTGCCGACCACGCGCTGCTCATTCACCCCGGCACCCGGTTCAGCACGCACATCCTGCAAGCCCTGATACTCCATCAAGCCTTTGACCAGCGCCGGGCCGAGTGCCGCGCCGATGGTGTTGGAGCCCTGGATGCGCAGGGCCGGGCCTTGGTCGGGAATGGACAGAGGGGCCGCCACGGCGGGGAATGCGATTGCAAAACACAGGAACAGAACGCGCAGCATCATGCCGGCACCTTCTCAAGCCAAGGGAGTGCCGGGAGATTAAGTCAGTCGGATTGCAGCCATATGACCGACACGGGGCTGGCACCCCTGATCTCCTGTAGGAGCGAGCTTGCTCGCGAAAAACGTCAACGATAACGCGGGCTTCCTGAATAAACGCGGCGCCCTCAAGTTCTTCGCGAGCAAGCTCGCTCCTACAATCAGCTCAGTTCCAACCAGATCGGCGCATGGTCCGACGGTTTCTCCAGCCCACGCAAATCATAGTCCACCCCCGTGTCCTTGACCCGAGGCACCAACCCGGTGGACGCCAAGATCACGTCGATGCGCAGCCCGCGCTTGGGCTCGTCCTCAAAGCCACGGCTGCGGTAATCGAACCAGCTGAAGCGGTCGGTCACATCCGGGTTGAGGTGGCGGAAGCTGTCCACCAGGCCCCAGTTCTTCAAGCGTGCCATCCACTCGCGTTCTTCCGGCAGGAAGCTGCACTTGCCGGTTTTCAGCCAGCGCTTGGCGTTGTCGGCGCCGATGCCGATGTCGCAGTCCTCTGGGGAAATGTTCACGTCGCCCATCACCACCAGCGCCTGGTCATTGCTGAACTGGCTTTCCAGCAATTGCTGCAAGTCTTCATAGAAGCGCTGCTTGGCCGGGAACTTGGTTGGGTGGTCGCGGCTTTCGCCTTGGGGGAAGTAGCCGTTCATGATGGTCACTGGGTGGCCGTTTTCATCGGCGAAGGTGCCCCAGATAAACCGGCGTTGGGCGTCTTCTTCATCGCTGGCAAAACCTTTGTGCATGCTCAAGGCCGGCTGGCGCGAGAGCAGGGCCACGCCGTAGTGGCCTTTCTGCCCGTGGTAGTACACGTGATAACCCAGGGCCTGCACTTCGGCCAACGGGAACTGATCATCGTGGACCTTGGTTTCCTGCAAACCGATCACGTCCGGTTGATGCTTTTCAATCAGCGCCGCCAACTGATGAGGGCGAGCACGCAGCCCGTTGATATTGAAGGAGACGATTTTCATGGTCGGCAGTCCAGTCTGGCAAAAGGGCGATGCTAGCCGACAAGTCGGATGGGGGCCAGCGTGGCGGCAGGATGAATGCGCTGCTAATGTCTGGGAACGACTGGAGCTGTGCAGGTTCGTACCCATAAGAACGCCATGTTTGAGTGGCGCCCAGGGAGATTGACTGTTATGCCAGACACTTCGACGGCCACTGCCGAAATCCGCCTGCTCAATAGCGGCTACTCCCGTGAAGCGCGATCCCTGCTGTACCAGGCGTATCGCCATGAGCCGACCTTTGCCTATATCTTCGAAGCCGAGCGGGCGGGCTATGAGCAGCGAGTACGTGCCACTGTGCGCGAACTGGTCAAGCAGCATTTTTTCCAGAAACTCCCGGCCATCGGCCTGTTCGTCAACGACCGGCTGATCGGCATTGCCCTGATTGCACCGCCCCAGCGGCGCCTGGGCATCACCGAAAGCTGGGCCTGGCAAATCCGCATGTGGCTGAGCACCGGCGTGCGCGGTACGCGGCGTTACCTGGAATACCATCATGCCGTCATGGCGTGCCTGCCCAACACGTCTGTGCATGTGCTGCCGCTGCTGGGCATTCACCCGCAGTTCCAGGGCAAGCACCATGGTGAGCAGTTGCTGGAAGCGGTACACAATTGGTGTGCCGACGACCCGCATTCATCCGGCGTGGTGCTCGACACCGGTAACTCCCGTTATTTGGATTTCTATAAGCGACAGGGCTATGAGGAAATCGGCGAAGTCGCCGTAGGGCCGGTGCGCGAGCATGTGTTTTTCCATCCCAATCCCCAGGCGTTACATCCTGCAACGGCTTGAGACAGAATTATTCAGAAGAATCCGGGTTCATAGTTCCTCTCTCGCTCGTGTAGCATCCGCGCCTATGAAGTTTCCAGGAAGATTTACCAGCGGCTTGATTCTGCTGTTCACGAGCTGCGGCGCATTGGCGCAAAGCGAACTGGACGTGCGGATCAAACCCTCGAACGACGCGCTGAAAGCCAACATCGAAGGCTACATCGGCGGTGTGGGCGATCGTGATGAAGAAGCCTTGCTGCGGTTCAGCCGTGGCGCCGAGGAGCAGGCGCGCAAAGCCGCGCAGGCCCTGGGCTACTATCAGCCACAAATCAACAGCGAGGTGAAGGGCGGCAAGAACCCGCGCCTGACCCTCACCATCGACCCCGGCGAACCGGTGCACTTGCGCGACGTCACCATAAGGGTCGATGGCCAGGCTGCGAGCCTCAAGGCGTTTCGCGTGCCCGCCAGCGACGACCTCAGGCCCGGCGCCGTGCTCAATCACGGCCATTACGAAGACGCCAAGCGCCTGATCCAGAACCAGGCCTCGCGCTACGGGTTTTTCAGCGGGCGCTTCACCAGCCAGAAACTTGCCATAGACCCTCAAGCGGGCGTGGCCGACATCGAACTCATTTACGACAGCGGCCCACGCTACAGCATGGGCAAGGTCAGCTTCACCGGCGACACGCCCTTTGATGAAGAGCTGTTGCAGCGCATGGTGCCGTTCAGGCCCGGCACACCCTATGACTCCGAACTGGTCGCCGAACTCAACCAGAACCTGCAAGCCAGTGGCTTCTTCGAAGGCGTGCGCGTCGACGCCAGCCCCACCGCCGCCACCGATGATGTGATCCCGGTGGCGGTGCAACTGGACACCCGCAAGCCGCGCACCATGGGCCTGGGCCTGGGTTATTCCACTGACGTCGGCCCACGGGGCAAAGCCAACTGGACGCGCCATTGGGTCAACCCACAGGGCCACAGTTATGGCTGGGAAGCTGAACTGTCGGCGCCACGGCAGAACGTCGGGTTGTGGTACGACATCCCGCTCGACCCGCCGCTCACTGACAAGTTGCGCTTTGCCGGCGGCTACCAGAATGAAGAGATCGCCAACACCGACACCCTGAGCAAGCTGCTCACCATCGGCCCCGAATGGCACAGCAAGTTGCCCAGTGGCTGGACGCGGGTGATCTCCCTCAAGTACCAACGCGAAGAATATCGCCTGGGCAATGACTCGGGTCTGAGTAACCTGCTGATGCCTGGCGTGAGTTATTCCTACTTGCGCAGTGATAACCGTATCGACCCGCACCATGGCTACCGCCTGATGTTCGACACCAAGGTCGCCAAAGAGGGCCTTGGGTCCGACACCAACCTGCTTTACGGCACAGCGACGGTCAAGGGCCTCACCACCTTGTGGGACAACCACCGCTTCCTGGGTCGTGCGCAATTTGGCGGCAGTGCCACCAATGGCTACAAATCCGTGCCTCCTTCCTTGCGCTTCTTCGCCGGGGGTGACCAGAGCGTGCGCGGCTACGAGTACCAGACGCTATCGCCCGAGAACGATCGCGGCGACCGCATCGGCGGCCGCTACATGGTGGCCCTGAGCGCTGAGTATCAATATTCCATCACCGACAAATGGCGTATCGCGACTTTTATCGACCAGGGCAACTCGTTCAACAACCTCGACCTGCCGAGCCTGAAAACCGGCGTGGGCGTCGGCGTGCGCTGGGTATCGCCGGTGGGGCCGATTCGCCTCGACCTGGCCCATGCCCTCGAAGATCCGGGCGGCGTTCGCTTGCACTTTTCCATGGGGCCTGAGCTGTGATGCGTGGTTTGAAAATAGCGGGGCTGGCGTTGGTTGCCATCCTCGTCTTGCTGTTGTTGGCGCTGTGGTCAGTGCTTGGCACCCAGGCGGGCAGTCGCTGGGCCTTGGGCCAGGTACCAGGTTTGAGCGTGGAAAATTTCCAGGGGCGCCTGGGCGGGCAGTGGAGTGCCGATCATTTGCTGTGGCAGCAGGATGGCAGCCGCGTCGAGCTGAATGCACCGACGTTTGACTGGTCACCCGGCTGCCTGCTGCGCATGACCCTGTGCATCAACCGACTGGATGTGGAACAGGTCAGCCTGGAATTCGCCCCCAGTGCCGAAGAGAGCGACAGCGGGCCGATTCAACTGCCCGACCTGAAGCTGCCGGTTTCGCTCCAGTTGGGCGATGTTCGCATTGGCAGCCTGCTGTTCAACGGCAATGAAGAACTCAAGGGCCTGCAACTGGTGGCGCACTGGACTACCGCCGGCCTGCAGATCGACTCGGTGCATCTGCAGCGCGACGATCTGGTACTGGACCTCGCCGGTCTGCTGCAACCCAGCGGCGATTGGCCGTTGAATGCCACCGGTAACCTGAGCTTGCCCTATGCGCCGGGCGGCGCGCCCTGGCGCGTTGCTCTCAAGCTCGACGGCGACTTGCTCAAGACCCTCAAGCTCGACGCCGACAGCAGCGGCTATCTGCCGGCCAAGCTCACTGGTGAGCTGCAACCCCTGGTGGAAAACCTGCCGGCGCAGGTGCACATCACCTCCGAGTCGTTCAAACCCAGCGCAGACCTGCCCGATACCCTGCAACTCAACCAACTGGACTTGAACGCTAAAGGCGACCTGAGCAATGGCTACCAGTTGCTGGGCAAGGCCGTGCTACCGGCCGAAAACGGCCCGGTGGATTTACTGCTCAAGGGCAAGGTTGACGCCAAGGGTGCACAGATTGCCGGCCTGGACCTGACGGCCGGCGACAAGCAAAGCCTCAAGCTCAGTGCCAACCTGGACTGGCAACAAGGCTTCAGCGCGGACGCCAAGATCGACTGGCTGGACTTCCCCTGGCATCGCCTCTATCCGGTCATTGACGAACCGCAAGTGGCCTTGCGCACCTTCAACGGTGAAATCTCCTATAAAGACGGCAACTACCTGGGCAATCTCAAGGCCGACCTCGACGGCCCGGCGGGCAAGTTCAATGTGGTCACCCCCTTCAGTGGCGACCTCAAGCAGGTCTTCCTGCCTGAGCTGAAACTGAGTGCCGGCCAAGGCAAGGCCGAAGGCCACCTGAACCTGCAATTTGCCGACGGCATTGCCTGGGACACTGCGCTGGATCTGTCGGCGCTGAACCCTGCCTACTGGGTCGCAGAGTTGCCCGGCACCCTGGCCGGGCCGCTGCGCAGCAAAGGTGAGTTCAAGAACGAACAACTCAAGCTCAACGCTGACCTCGACCTCAAGGGCCGCCTGCGCGGGCAAACCGCTGTGCTGGCGGCCAAGGCCGAAGGCGCCGGCGAACAATGGACCCTCGCCAACCTGGACATCCGCCTGGGCGACAACCGCATCAATGGCAGCGGCAGCCTGCAACAGCGTCTGGCCGGGCAGATCGACATCAAGCTGGCGCGCCTGGCCCAGCTCTGGCCGCAACTGCGTGGGCAAGTCAACGGGCGTGTCGAAGTGGCTGGCACCTTGAAAGCCCCTCAAGGCAAGCTCGACCTCAAGGGTCAGCAACTGGCCTTTGCCGACAACCGTCTGCAAACCCTCAACCTGGACGCCAACCTTGATAGCGCCCAGCGCGCCAAGCTCGACCTCAAGGCCAACGGCATTCAAAGCGGCGAGACGCAAGTCGGCAACCTCACCGCCAGCGCCCAAGGCGATATCAAGAACCAGAAAGTCCAGCTGGCGCTGACTGGCCCGCTGGTCAAACTGGCCCTGGCCCTGGATGGTAACCTTGACAAAGACAACTGGCGCGGGCGCCTGGCCAGTGGCGACGTGCAAGCCGGTGGCCAAGACTGGCGGCTGCAAGCCCCGGCGAAGATCGAACGCCTGGCCGATGGCAAGCTGACCTTCGGTGCGCACTGCTGGGTCTCCGGTGGCGCCAGCCTGTGTGGGGAAGACCAGCGCCTGATGCCCGAGCCGAAGTTGCGTTACCACCTCAAGCAATTCCCCCTCGACAGCCTCGCGGGGTTCTTGCCCAAAGACTTCGCCTGGCAGGGCAGGCTCAACGCCGATGTGCAACTGGACCTGCCCCAGAGCGGCCCAAAAGGTGTGGTCGCGGTGGACGCCAGTGGCGGCACCCTGCGCGTGCGCGACAAGGGCCAGTGGCTGGATTTCCCCTACGACACCCTGAAGCTGGAAACCACCCTCAATCCCAAGCGCATCGACACTCAGCTCAACTTTCATGGCGGCAAGCTCGGCGAGTTGCTGTTGCAGGCGCAGATCAACCCGCTGCCAAACAACAAGCCAATCACCGGCAACTTCAGCCTTACTGGCCTGGACCTCGCCGTGGCGCGGCCCTTTGTGCCAATGGTTGAAAAACTCACCGGCAAGCTCAACGGCAGCGGCCGCATCTCCGGCGGGTTGCTCACGCCGCAGGTCAACGGCAACTTGAACCTGGTGGACGGTGAAGTCTCCGGGCCGGAGTTGCCCATCAGCCTCGAGGGCCTGAACCTGCAGGCGCAGATCGCCGGTGAAAGCGTGCAGCTCAACGGTGGCTGGCGCAGCGGCAAGGCCGGGCAGGGCAGCCTCACGGGGCAGATCGACTGGGGCCGTGCCCTGGTGGTCGACCTCAGCCTCAAAGGCTCGCAACTGCCGGTCACCGTGGAGCCCTACGCCAAGCTGGAAGTGGCCCCCGACCTGAAGATCAGCCTCAAGGACGACAAACTGGCGATTGCCGGTAAAGTCCACATCCCCCGTGGCGACATCACCGTGCGCGAACTGCCGCCTTCGACGGTCAAGGTGTCCGACGACACCGTGATCATCGGCAGCCAGACCGAAGAGGGCAAAGCGCCGATGGCCATGGCCATGGATATCGACGTGGAAGTGGGTGAGGACCAGCTCAACTTCGCCGGCTTCGGCCTCACCGCCAAGGTTCAGGGCCATGTGCATATCGGCGACAACATGGACACCCGTGGTGAGCTGTGGCTCAACGACGGCCGCTACCGTGCCTACGGCCAGCGCCTCAATGTGCGCCGCGCACGCCTGTTGTTCGCGGGGCCCTTGGACCAGCCGTTCCTGGATATCGAAGCGGTGCGCATCGTTACCGAATCCAGCCGCACGGTCACCGCAGGTATCCGCCTGAGCGGCAGCGCCGAACAACCCACCACGCAGATCTTTTCCGAGCCGGCCATGGCCCAGGAAGATGCGTTGTCATACCTGGTGCTGGGCCGTTCGCGCACCAACACTGGCGAAGACAACAACATGCTCGCCGAAGCCGCCCTGGGCCTGGGCTTGATGGGCAGCGCTGGCGTGACTTCGGATATTGCCAATAAGCTGGGGATTCAGGATTTTGATCTGGACACCCAGGGTACGGGTAACAGCACCGCCGTGGTGGCCAGCGGCAAGATCAACGAGAAGCTCAGCTTGCGTTATGGGGTAGGGGTGTTCGAGCCGGCTAACACCATTGCCTTGCGCTACCTGCTGAGCAAGAAGGTGTACTTGGAAGTGGCCACGGGCGTAGCGAGTTCCCTGGATATCTTCTACAAGCGCGATTTCTAAACCTTGCCCGATCAAAAAATGTAGGAGCGAGCTTGCTCGCGAAAAACGTCAACGATAACGCGTGCATCCTGAATGCACGCGGTGCCCGTGAGTTTTTTCGCGAGCAAGCTCGCTCCTACAAAAAGCCTTAACTGGACTCTCGCTGATTTGATTGCTGTCCAAGGCTCTAAGTTACTCAACTACCAAGCAACCTAATTATTCCATTTGACATTCGCTGCCTAAGCA
The DNA here is from genome assembly GCF_021605325.1 of Pseudomonas sp. PA-7-1E. Classification (NCBI taxonomy): domain Bacteria; kingdom Pseudomonadati; phylum Pseudomonadota; class Gammaproteobacteria; order Pseudomonadales; family Pseudomonadaceae; genus Pseudomonas; species Pseudomonas sp. PA-7-1E. Next base: position 21,212 of record NZ_WKFA01000019.1, on the reverse strand, counting down.
GTAACATCTCGTCACACATTCACTGCCTAGGCAGTAATAAGGTGACTTTCGATGCCTCACTTCACCCCTGACAACTTTCACAACTGCCACCTCGGGCTGTTGCTGGGCCGCGCCGCGATCCTCAAGGACCGCATCATCGACACCCATATGGAACCCCACGGCATCACCGCCGCGCAGTTCAAGGTGTTGATCATCATGGCCCAGTTCGGCGTCGATACCCCGGCGGAGCTGTGCCGCAACCTATCCCTGGATAGCGGTTCGATGACGCGCATGCTCGACCGTCTGGAGCAAAAAGACTTGCTCAGCCGCAAGCGCTCCGAGCTGGATCGCCGCCAGGTGCAGTTGGTGCTGACCGCCGAGGGCCAGCGCCTGGCGGACATGCTGCCGCACATCGGCGCCAAGGCTCTCAACCAGTTGGCCGGTGTGCTTGAGCCGGGCGAGCTGGAAACCCTGGAGCGGATCCTGAAGAAAATGCTGATCGCTGCGGGTGACCCCATTACGATCCAGCGGGTAGGTAGATCATGAACACTCGCGCACTCAGCCTGGTGCTGGCGGCGATGACGTTGGCCGGTTGCGCCAATTACAGCGGCCTCGACACCCAGGGCCAGCGCCTCGACGCCAATACCTTGCACACCGGTAAATCCCTCAGCGGCGTGACGCTGTCGAGCGCCGCCTGGCCGGCCCCCGACTGGTGGAAAAGCCTGGGCGACCCACAGCTTGACGGCCTGATCCAGGAAGCCCTGCAAAACAGCCCCGACATGCAAGTGGCCGACGCTCGTGCGCATCAGGCCGAAGCCGCCGCCTATGCCGCCAACGCCGCGCGTATGCCGACCGTGGATGCCAGCGCCGGCGTGAGCCGTTCGCGCCTGGCCAAGGACCAGGACCCACGCGGGCAGGGCGATGCCTATTCGACGGTGCGCAACATCGGCGCCAGTTTCAACTACAACTTCGACCTGTGGGGCGGCCAGCGCGCCGCCTGGGAAGCGGCGTTGGGCGAGGCCCGTGCTGCCGAAGTCGACCAGCAGGCCGCGCGCCTGACACTGGCCGCGAACGTGGCCAAGGCCTACAGCGACCTGGGCCAGGCCCATATCGTGCGTGACCTGGCCGTGGATGACCTCAAGCGTACCCGCCAGATGCTCGACCTGAGCAAGCGCCGCCTGAGTTCCGGTATCGACAGCGAGTACCAGTTCCAGCAGACCGAGAGCCTGGAAGCCAGCTCTCAGTCGCAACTGATTGACGCGGAAAAACAACTGCAAAGCGCCAAGATCGCGTTGGCTGTGTTGCTCGGCAAAGGCCCGGACCGCGGTGACGAGTTGGCGCGCCCAGCGGTGCTCAAACCCAGCGCCGTGGCCGTGCCGGCGGTGTTGCCTGCCGAGTTGCTTGGCCGTCGCCCGGACCTGGTCGCCGCACGTTGGCGCGTAGAGGCCGCGAGCAAGAACATCGCTGCCAGCAAGACCCGCTTCTACCCCAACCTCAACCTGAGCGCGAGCGCAGGTGCCGAGTCGTTGCTGGGCGATGCGATGTTCGGTTCGGCCAGCCGCTTCTTCAACATTGCGCCGACGATTTCGCTGCCGATCTTTGACGGCGGCCGTCTGCGTGCTGATCTCGATGCCCGCGACGCCGACTACGACCTGGCCGTGGCCCAGTACAACAAAACCCTGGTGCAAGCCTTGGGCGATATCGGCAACAGCCTGTCCCAACTGCGTGACACCGGGCGGCAGATCCAGGCCCAGCAACATGCCGCCGACATCGCGCAACAGTCCTACGACACCGGGGTGCAACGCTACAGCTCAGGCATCGGTAACTACCTGGATGTGCTCAGCATCGAGCAGCAACTGCTACAGGCCCAGCGTCAGCTGGCCACCCTGAATGCGGCGCAGATCGACCTGTCGATTCAATTGATGCAGGCCCTGGGTGGCGGGTACCACGTCAACAGCGTGGCCGCGACCACCCCAGCTACACGCACGGAATAATTTGAGGTATTTGTCATGGCCACTGCCGACAGCAACAACGCAACCGAACAACCCAAAGACACCAACCCCCGCAAACGCAAAGTGATGCTGATCGGCCTGGCGCTGATCGTCATCCTGAGTGTGGTGGGCGTGTGGGCCTGGTATGAGTTCTACGGGCGCTTCAATGAAAGCACCGACGACGCCTATGTGAACGGCAACGTGGTGGAAATCACCCCGCTGGTCACCGGCACCGTGGTCAGCATTGGCGCCGACGATGGCGACCTGGTCCATGAAGGCCAGGTGCTGATCAACTTCGACCCCAACGACGCCGCCGTCGGCCTGCAGAGTGCCCAGGCCAACCTGGCCCGCACCGTGCGCCAAGTACGCGGCCTGTACAGCAACGTCGATGGCATGAAAGCCCAGGTCAATGCGCAGAAAGCCGATGTGCAAACCGCCCAGGACAACTACAACCGCCGCAAGACCCTGGCCCAGGGCGGCGCGATTTCCCAGGAAGAACTGTCTCACGCTCGCGACAGCCTGACCGCCGCCAAGAACGCCTTGACCAACCTTGAGCAACAACTGAAAACCACCAATGCCCTGGTGGATGACACCGTGATTTCGTCCCACCCCGATGTGCAAGCGGCCGCCGCGCAACTGCGCCAGGCGTACCTGACCAATGCGCGCAGCACCTTGATCGCGCCGGTCACCGGCTATGTGGCCAAGCGCACCGTGCAACTGGGCCAGCGCGTCCAACCGGGCACCGCGCTGATGGCGGTGATCCCGCTGGACCAGCTGTGGATCGACGCCAACTTCAAGGAAACCCAACTGCGGGATATGCGCATCGGCCAGCCGGTGGATATCGAGTCGGACATCTACGGCAGCGACGTCAAGTACAGCGGCACCGTCGACAGCCTTGGCGCCGGCACGGGCAGCGCGTTCGCCTTGCTGCCCGCGCAGAACGCCACCGGCAACTGGATCAAGATCGTGCAGCGGGTACCGGTGCGCATCCATATCAACGCCGAAGAGCTGGCCAAACACCCGCTGCGAGTGGGCTTGAGCACCGTGGTCAACGTAGACCTGCACGACCAGAGCGGCCCGGTGCTGGCGCAACAGGCGCCGCAAAAAGCCTCGTTCACCACCAACGTGTATGACCGCCAATTGGCCGAGGCCGATGCCATGATCAACCAGTTGATCCATGACAACAGCGTCGCCGCTCCCAAGGCTGCGCAACGCTGATGAGCAATAACGCCTCGTTCACGCCACCCAGCCTGTTGATGGCCACTATTGGCCTGTCGCTGGCGACCTTTATGCAGGTGCTCGACACCACCATCGCCAACGTGGCGTTGCCGACTATCTCCGGCAACCTGGGGGTGAGTTCGGAGCAGGGCACCTGGGTGATCACTTCGTTTGCGGTGAGCAACGCCATCGCCTTGCCGCTCACCGGTTGGTTGAGCCGGCGCTTTGGCGAGGTGAAACTGTTCTTGTGGGCGACCCTGCTGTTCGTGCTGGCGTCGTTCCTGTGCGGTATCTCTACCTCGATGCCTGAGCTGATCGGCTTTCGGGTGCTGCAAGGCTTGGTCGCCGGGCCGTTGTATCCGATGACCCAAACCTTGTTGATTGCAGTCTACCCGCCGGCCAAGCGCGGCATGGCCCTGGCGTTATTGGCGATGGTCACGGTGGTCGCGCCGATTGCCGGGCCCATCCTCGGCGGCTGGATCACCGACAGCTACAGCTGGCCGTGGATCTTTTTCATCAACGTGCCCATCGGTATCTTCGCGGTGATGGTGGTGCGTGCGCAGCTGAAAAAGCGCCCGGTGGTCACCAGTTACCAGCCGATGGACTACGTTGGGCTGCTGAGCCTGATCGTCGGTGTGGGCGCCTTGCAGATCATCCTCGACAAGGGCAATGACCTGGACTGGTTCGAGTCCAACTTCATCATCATTGGTGCGGCCATTTCGGTGATTGCCCTGGCGGTGTTCGTGATCTGGGAGATGACCGACAAGCACCCGGTGGTCAACCTGCGACTGTTCGCGCACCGTAACTTCCGGATCGGCACCATCGTGTTGATCCTGGGTTATGCGGGCTTTTTCGGCATCAACCTGATCCTGCCGCAGTGGCTGCAAACCCAGATGGGCTACACCGCCACCTGGGCCGGGCTGGCGGTGGCGCCGATCGGCATTTTGCCGGTGCTGATGTCGCCGTTCGTGGGCAAGTACGCGCACAAGTTCGACCTGCGCCTGCTGGCGGGCCTGGCGTTCCTGGCGATTGGCTTGAGCTGCTTCATGCGCGCCGGTTTCACCAACGAAGTGGACTTCACCCACATCGCCATGGTGCAGCTGTTCATGGGCATCGGCGTGGCGCTGTTCTTCATGCCTACCTTGAGCATCCTCATGTCCGACCTGCCGCCGCACCAGATTGCCGACGGCGCGGGGCTTGCGACCTTCCTGCGCACCTTGGGCGGCAGCTTCGCGGCCTCGCTGACAACCTGGATCTGGATTCGCCGGGCCGACCAGCACCATGCCTACATGAGCGAGAACATGACCGTCTACGACTCGACCACCCGCGATGCGTTGCAGGCGCTGGGTGGGGCAGGGCAGAAGGCCTATACCCAACTGGACCAGATTCTCACCAGCCAGGCGTACATGATGTCCACCGTGGATTACTTCACGTTGCTGGGGTGGATGTTCATGGGCTTGATGTTGCTGGTGTGGCTGGCCAAGCCACCGTTCACGGCGAAGGCTGGGCCTGCGGCTTCGGGGCACTGATTGTAAGGTCAGCGCGGTCCCTGTGGGAGCTGGCTTGTGTGGGAGCTGGCTTGCCTGCGATAGCATCACCTCGGTGCATCTGATACACCGAGGTGTCTGCATCGCAGGCAAGCCAGCTCCCACAGGTTGAACGGTGTTGTGTCAGAGGTTCAGGCGCCAGGCAACGCCAACTGCGGGTTGACGAAGTCAAACGCCGCCAGCTGAAATCCTTGCTCATCCACCTGCAGCGCCCACCCTTGCTTGTCCCAGTCCCCCAGCACAATGCGCTTGGCCGCCTGGTCGCCGATCTGCAACTTATGGATGGCGGGGCGGTGGGTATGGCCGTGGACCAGGGTGCGCACGCCGAACTGCTGCATCACCCGTGGCACTTCTTCAGGGGTGACATCGACAATGTCGTTGGCCTTCATGCGCACTTGAGCGCTGCTCTCACTGCGCAACTTGCGCGCCAGTTTGTGGCGGGTGCCCAAGGGCAGGTGGCGCAGGATAAACAGTACAACCGGGTTACGCAGGATGCGCCGCAGCTTCATATAGCCGAGGTCGCGGGTGCAGAGGCTGTCGCCGTGCATCAACAGCACTGGCTCGCCATACAACTGCACGACCGTCGGGTCCTTGAGCAAGGTAGCGCCTGCCGCTTTGCAGAACGCCTTGCCGATCAGGAAATCACGGTTGCCGTGCATGATGAAAATCGGGGTGCCGCTGTCGCTCAGCTCACGCAGAGCCGCGCAGATGGAACGCTGGAAGGGGGTCATGCCATCGTCGCCAATCCAGGCTTCGAAGAAGTCCCCCAGAATGTACAACGCCTGGGCGCCACGGGCGCGGCCGTGGAGCAGATCCAGAAACGCCCGGGTGATGTCCGGGCGCTCCTCTTCCAGATGCAAATCTGAAATCAGCAATATCACCCAACGATCTCGGCTTTCTCGACGATCACGTCTTCGGCTGGAACGTCCTGGTGACCGGCCTTGGAGGTGGTCGAGACGCCTTTGATCTTGTCGACAACATCGGTGCCTTCGGTGACTTTACCGAACACCGCGTAGCCCCAACCCTGCACGTTCTTGCCGCTGTGGTTCAGGAAGGCGTTGTCGGCGACGTTGATGAAGAACTGCGCGGAGGCCGAATGCGGCTCCATGGTACGGGCCATGGCGACGGTGTACTTGTCGTTGGAAAGGCCGTTGTCCGCTTCGTTCTGGATGCTTGGACGCTTGTCTTTCTTCTCTTTCATGCCCGGCTCGAAACCGCCGCCCTGGATCATGAAGTTACCGATGACACGGTGGAAAACAGTGTTTTCGTAGTGGCCGGCTTTGACGTATTCGATGAAGTTGGCGACGGTGATCGGCGCTTTCTCGGCGTTCAGCTCGATAACGATGTCACCGTGGTTGGTGGTCAGTTTGACTTGAGTCATGTTCGCTACTCTTTTCAGGGAATTCGTGGGTGTGGGCGCCTGGGCACCTTACCTGTCTGGCTAAACGACGGCCAAGGCGCGCAGTTTAGCGTGCCCTGCGGGAATTTCGAGGTGGTTTTTTACCGCCCGGGCAATTAATTGGCCGCGCTCTGTATGTGTCTTGACTGCTTCGGCTATTATGAGCCCTTTGTTTTATCTGGCCCCACCTGGCCATGCACCTGTCTGTTCAAGGATCCTATGAGCAAGCCCACTGTCGACCCTACCTCGAATACCAAGGCCGGACCTGCCGTCCCGGTCAATTTCCTGCGCCCGATCATCCAGGCGGACCTGGATTCGGGCAAGCACACGCAGATCGTCACTCGTTTCCCACCTGAGCCCAACGGCTATCTGCACATCGGCCACGCCAAGTCCATCTGTGTGAACTTCGGCCTGGCCCAGGAGTTCGGTGGCGTCACGCACCTGCGTTTCGACGACACCAACCCGGCCAAGGAAGACCAGGAATACATCGACGCCATCGAAAGCGACATCAAGTGGCTGGGCTTCGAATGGTCCGGTGAAGTGCGCTATGCCTCCAAGTATTTCGACCAGTTGTTCGACTGGGCCGTCGAGCTGATCAAGGCCGGCAAGGCCTATGTGGACGACCTGACCCCGGAGCAGGCCAAGGAGTACCGTGGCACGCTGACCGAGCCGGGCAAGAACAGCCCGTTCCGCGACCGTTCGGTGGAAGAGAACCTGGACTGGTTCAACCGTATGCGCGCCGGCGAATTCCCGGACGGCGCCCGCGTGCTGCGCGCCAAGATCGACATGGCCTCGCCGAACATGAACCTGCGCGACCCGATCATGTACCGCATCCGCCATGCCCATCACCACCAGACCGGTGACAAGTGGTGCATCTACCCCAACTACGACTTCACCCACGGTCAGTCGGACGCCATCGAAGGCATCACCCATTCCATCTGCACCCTGGAGTTCGAGAGCCATCGCCCGCTGTACGAGTGGTTCCTGGACAGCCTGCCGGTCCCGGCGCACCCACGTCAGTACGAGTTCAGCCGCCTGAACCTGAACTACACCATCACCAGCAAGCGCAAGCTCAAGCAACTGGTCGATGAAAAACACGTGCATGGCTGGGACGACCCGCGCATGTCCACGCTGTCGGGCTTCCGCCGCCGTGGCTACACCCCGGCGTCGATCCGCAACTTCTGCGATATGGTCGGCACCAACCGCTCCGACGGCGTGGTCGATTTCGGCATGCTCGAATTCAGCATCCGTCAGGACCTCGACGCCAACGCCCCGCGCGCCATGTGCGTGCTGCGCCCGTTGAAAGTCGTGATTACCAACTACCCGGAAGGCCAGGTCGAGAACCTCGAACTGCCGCGTCATCCGCAGAAAGAAGAGCTGGGCGTGCGCAAGTTGCCATTCGCCCGCGAGATCTACATCGACCGTGACGACTTCATGGAAGAGCCGCCAAAAGGCTACAAGCGCCTGGAGCCGAACGGCGAAGTGCGCCTGCGCGGCAGTTACGTGATTCGTGCGGACGAAGCGATCAAGGACGCCGACGGCAACATCGTCGAGCTGCGCTGCTCGTACGATCCGGACACCCTGGGCAAGAACCCTGAAGGCCGCAAGGTCAAGGGTGTGGTCCACTGGGTGCCGGCCGCTGCCAGCATCGAATGCGAAGTGCGCCTGTACGATCGTCTGTTCCGCTCGCCAAACCCTGAGAAGGCTGAAGACAGCGCGAGTTTCCTCGACAACATCAACCCTGATTCCCTGCAAGTGCTCACAGGTTGTCGTGCCGAGCCATCGCTTGGCGACGCACAGCCGGAAGACCGTTTCCAGTTCGAGCGCGAAGGCTACTTCTGCGCGGATATCAAGGACTCGAAACCAGGCGCTCCGGTATTCAACCGTACCGTGACCTTGCGAGATTCGTGGGGCCAGTGATTTAAGGGAAACATCGTGCTAACGATCTACAACACGCTCAGCAAGACCAAAGAAGTCTTCAAGCCGCTGGACGGCAACAAGGTGCGCATGTACGTGTGCGGCATGACCGTGTACGACTACTGCCACATCGGCCACGGCCGCAGCATGGTTGCCTTCGACCTGGTGACCCGCTGGTTGCGTTTCAGCGGCTATGACTTGACGTACGTGCGCAACATCACCGACATCGACGACAAGATCATCAACCGTGCCAACGAAAACGGCGAGTCGTTCGACGCGCTGACCGAGCGCATGATCGCCGCCATGCACGAGGACGAGGCGCGCCTCAACATCCTCAAGCCGGACATGGAACCGCGTGCCACGGACCACATCCCTGGCATGCACGCGATGATCCAGACCCTGATCGACAAGGGCTACGCCTACGCCCCAGGCAACGGCGACGTGTACTACCGCGTCGCCAAGTTCATGGGCTACGGCAAGCTGTCGCGCAAAAAGATCGAAGACCTGCGCATCGGCGCGCGGATCGAAGTCGACGAAGCCAAGCAGGACCCGCTCGACTTCGTACTGTGGAAAGGTACAAAGCCGGGCGAGCCGAGCTGGGAGTCGCCGTGGGGCGCCGGGCGTCCGGGCTGGCACATCGAATGCTCGGTGATGTCCACCTGCTGCCTGGGCGAGACCTTCGACATTCATGGCGGCGGCAGCGACCTTGAGTTCCCGCACCACGAAAACGAAATCGCCCAGAGCGAAGCCGCCACAGGCAAGACCTACGCCAACGCCTGGATGCACTGCGGCATGATCCGCATCAATGGCGAGAAGATGTCCAAGTCCTTGAACAACTTCTTCACCATCCGCGACGTGCTGGAAAAGTACCACCCGGAAGTGGTGCGTTACCTGCTGGTGTCCAGCCACTACCGCAGCGCCATCAACTACTCGGAAGACAACCTCAAGGACGCCAAGGGCGCCCTGGAGCGTTTCTACCACGCGTTGAAAGGTTTGCCTGCGGTGGCGCCGGCAGGCGGCGAAGCCTTCGTGGCACGCTTCACCGAAGTGATGAACGACGACTTCGGTACCCCGGAAGCCTGCGCCGTGCTGTTCGAGATGGTGCGCGAGATCAACCGCTTGCGCGAGACCGATATCGACGCAGCGGCGGGCCTGGCGGCGCGTCTGAAAGAACTGGCCAGCGTGCTGGGCGTGTTGCAGATGGAGGCCGATGACTTCCTGCAAGCCGGCGCTGAAGGGCGTGTGGATGCCGCTGAGGTAGATGCACTGATCCAGGCGCGTCTGGCGGCTCGCACCAATAAAGACTGGGCGGAATCCGACCGTATCCGCGACCAACTGACCGCGATGGGTGTGGTGTTGGAAGACGGCAAGGGTGGGACGACGTGGCGGTTGGCTGACTGACCGTTGATAGCTGCACGCTGAATGAAAAACGCCCTGACTGGTTCGGGGCGTTTTTTTACAAAAAATAGCGATGTCACTTAGCGTTTCCACCACCAGTTCAAGTCGCGTTTAACTGGGAGTGCGAGTGCATGCAGTATGAAGAACGCTAGTGCGATCCAGCCAATGATTGGATAGTTTTCGATGACTTCTGGATGAGTACCGAAGTATAAGTATTTGTCAAATTGAGCGATTTCCATATGTGTCATCATAAAGAAAATATTGACTGCTAAGCTGATATAGATTTTTGTATATCCAAGTCCTTTGCCGGAGAAGATAACTCTAAGCCAGTAAGCGAATAACAGCCCCAGTGGCGAGAGTATTAGAAAAGCCATAATAATCACTTTTTAGACTCTTCATGTAGTTGCTTTAATGTGATTGCATCTGTTGCGGCCTCCGCTGTCAGCGAAGTTGGTGTCATGGTTTTATAGGCTCGTATCCGGTCTGAATCCAAATACCTAAATAAACGCCAAGCATCTGGTTTGTATATATGTCTTACAGTGCTGTAGATAGATAGGCTAATATCAACGGCGCCGTAGGCCATGTTTGCTTCCCGCTCTCCGTGACCGACGGCGGATGCAACTGATTGATATGCTGTACGAACCGGACCGACGGTATCGGATCTACCTGTTACTAGGTTGTGTCCACCTTCATATAAATTATTAGCGCCATGTGCCATTAATGGCACTCCTGCGACGAGGCACAGGGTACCCACCGATGCGTAGCAAATTCCGGCACCAGTAGCTATTTGAAGCGCGCCTGCAACGGCTCCAATTCCATTTCTCCCAATTGCTATTGACTGATCCAGCAAACTACGCTGCTCTTTTTTTATCTCGATCAGCCCCTCTGCGACGGTCTTTTTTCCCTGCTCCACATCGTTAACAATACTGCGAGCGTAATAGGCCACTTCCCGATTGAATATCGAGCGAGTCACACCGTCCTGCAGATGACGAGCGCTGATTGTGCAAGCCTGGCTGGTCAGGTTGCCTGCGGCTTGGCTGACGACCCATAAGTCATAAAAGCTCGGTGTTTGATTTTTGTTCTTTGATTTCATCGCCCGGTTTCCCATGAGCCATAGCCGCTGGTCCCCGCGATGTGATGTGTCCAGATAATTTCCCGATAACGAATCGACAGATGTTCTTGTGCGTCTACATCATTCAGGAGTACGGAATGGGGAACGTCCACGGTCAGGCTGGCAATGATGCAGCCCCTTATATCGACGGTGTAGTATTTTTCGTGCCGACCAAACTGTGAAATTCGATAGAAGTTGATGACGCAGTTCAGTTCTTCTCTGTTGGATAACGCCACGGCCAACAAGGGCGAGGATTTATCAATGTTTTTTGTGATGACCACCGGGCCGTGAGTGGAAGCTCTGACATTGCCGGTGTTGAGCATATTGTGATTGAAGGACATCACCATGATTTCGTCTCGGTGCCCCTCCTGGCACTTGTTGCCGATGGAGTCTTGGGTTGAGCAACCAGCCGAGATCAGGCCTTGAGATTTTCCGTTAATGGACATGTAGCCGTGGTTAGCCATGGACGTTGGCATCCTGATTTATTCGCCATAAACATACAAAAGAATGTAAATAGGAAATATCGGATGTTTCGCCTTTTATCGTGCGAGTAGGATGTAGGATTATTCGATTTTTGTCTGGGATTTCGACTTGGTGCGGGCCGATGATGCTGAGCTGGCGCAATTGGCGGCGCGTATCCGCTCTTTTGCCTGGCGCCAAACCAAATGGTGGGAGCTGGCTTGCCTGCGATAGCGCAGTTTCAGTCAATGATGCTGTAACTGATAAACCGCTATCGCAGGCAAGCCAGCTCCCACATTTTTACTGAATTCGCCTGAAGAGTCAGCGGCGGCTGCTGACTTCGGCGGGGACGTCATCGCCGGCCATGCGTTTGCGGAACAGGGCGGTTCGCGCCAGTAGCAGTGTGGTGACCGGCACGGTGATCGCGAGCAAAATCGGAATCAACCAGCCGTGCAACACCGGCCCGGATTTGAGCGTTGAAAAGTAGATGATCGACGCCAGCGCCACGCTCCACGCCCCCAACGTCGAGGCCAGTGCCGGTGGGTGCATGCGTTGGAAAAACGCCTTCATCCGCAGCAAGCCAATCGCGCCAATCAAGGCAAACAGGCCGCTGAGCAACAGCAACGCCGCCACGATAATTTCAACCCATAACGGCATCATTCAATCACCTCGCCACGCAGCAGGAATTTGGCCAGGGCGAACGAGCCGACGAAGCCGAACAGCGCGATCAATAGCGCCGCTTCAAAGTAAGTGTCGCTGGCATAGCGAATACCCAGGGTCAGCATCATCAGCATCGCCAGGATGTACAGGTAGTCCAGCGCCAGTACCCGGTCCTGGGCCGAGGGGCCTTTGAACAGGCGCACCAGGGTCAGCACCATGGCCAGGGAGAACAGGAACAGGCTGAACAGGATCGCATTGGCGAGCAGGGCGCTCATTCGAAGATCTCCATCAGGGGCCGTTCGTAGGCGTGCTTGAATTGCTGGATAAACGAGGCTTCGTCATCCAGGTCGAAAACGTGCAGCAGCAGGATGCTGCGGTCCAGGGCCAGCTCCGACCAGACGGTACCGGGGGTCACGCTGGTGATCATCGCCAGCACAGCCAGACCGTTGGCGTCGCGCAGGTCCAGGGGGATCTTGATAAAGCGCGAGCGCGGTGGGCGGGAGCCGCAGGTGAGTACGCCCCATGCCACGTGCAGGTTGGAGATGATCACATCGAGGCCGACCCGGAAAAACAGGCGGATGATCACCCCAGGGCGGCGGATGCGGATCGGCAGCGGGCGCAGCGGCGCCATCATCAGCGGCGCAAGAAAGCCCAACAGTGCGCCCAGCAGCAGGTTGCCGGGGCTGATCGACAAGTTCAGCACCAGCCACAATACCCACAACGCCAACGACAGCCAGGGAGCCGGGAACAGACGCTTCATGGCTGCACCTCCAGGGCGGCGGCCTTGGCTTCAGGGCTCGGCACTGGCCGGGTCGCGAGCACTGCCATCACGTAGTGTTCCGGGTTGTTCAGGCTTTCGGCAGTGGCCTGGGTGTAGCGCATCAGCGCCTCGGCCTTGAAGGTCAGCGCGATGCTCAACCCCAGCAGCAGGAAGATCGGCACACACTCGTAGCGGCGCAGCAGCGGTGATGGGCGTTCTTCCGGGGTCCAGAAGCGCTGGATGCCGAGGCGGGCGAAAGCGATGAGCGAGGCCAGGCCAGAGAGAATCAGCAGCGCCACCAGGCCCCAGGCCGCCGGGCGGATGGACTCGTCCACGGCGTTGCCCAAGCCCAGTGGGTTGATCAGCGCGCTCAACAGGCTGAGCTTGCCGATAAACCCGGACAGCGGCGGCATGCCGATAATCAGCAGCGCGCAGGCGATAAAGCTCAGGCCCAGGAAGGCCATGGTCCAAGGGATGACCTGGCCGATCACTGCTTTTTGCTCATCGTCCAGGTTCACGCCCGGGCGCGGATGCAGCGATTCCATGGCTTTGGGCAGCGCATCAATCTCCTCATCCAGCGGCAGGTCGTTGGCCGAACGCGAACGCTCGATCAATTCCGCCAGCAAAAATAATGCACTCAGTGCCAGGGTGGAGCTGACCAGATAGAACAGCGCCCCAGCGGTCAGGCTCGGCTGGGCAAACCCTACCGCTGACAGCAGAATTCCGGCCGACACCAGGATACTCAGGCTGGCCATGCGTTCCAGACGCTGCGCCGCCACCATCGCCAGTGCCGCGCAAATGATGGTCGCCATGCCGCCATACACCAGCCAATCGCCGCCAAACAGTGCCGAAGCCCCGGCCTGGCCGGAGAACAGCAGGGTCCACAGGCGCAGCACGGTGTACACGCCGACCTTGGTCATGATCGCGAACATTGCCGCCACCGGCGCGCTGGCCGAGGAATAGGCGGGTGCCAGCCAGAAGTTCAGCGGCCACATGCCGGCCTTGGCCAGGAACGCCGTAGCCAGGATCGCTGCACCGGCATGCAACAGGCCGCGATCGGCCTCCGGCACCAGCGGGATTTTCAACGCCAGGTCGGCGAAGTTCAGCGTGCCGGTGACGCCGTAGATCATCGCCGCGCCGATCAGGAACAGCGACGACGCCAGCAGGTTGATCGCAATGTAATGCAGCCCCGACGACACCCGCGCACGGCCGGAACCGTGCAGCATCAGGCCGTAGGAGGCGGCCAGCAGCACTTCGAAGAACACGAACAGGTTGAACAGGTCGGCGGTGAGGAAGGCGCCATACAGCCCCATCAGTTGGATCTGGAACAGGGCATGGAAGCTGGTGCCCGCACGGTCCCAGCGGGCCATGGCGAACAGCAGCGCGCTGACGCCGATAACCCCGGTCAGCACCAGCATCATCGCCGACAGTTGGTCCACCACCAGGACGATGCCGAACGGCACCTGCCAGTTGCCCGGCAGATACACACCAATCGAGCCGGGGCCGCCTTGTTGCGTCCAGTACAACAGCAGCACGGCAACGCCCAGTCCGGCGATGCTGGAGCACAGATTGATCTGGGCTTTGAGTGGGCGGCGTTTCTCGCCCAGCATCAGCATCAGCCCGGCGGTGAGCAGCGGCAGCAGGATCGGCGCGACGATCAGTTGATTCATCCACGTCATTCCTTGGGCTCCCGGCCGTCTACATGGTCAGTGCCGGTGAGGCCCCGGGATGCCAGCAGCACCACCAGGAACAACGCGGTCATGGCGAAGCTGATCACGATGGCCGTGAGCACCAGGGCCTGAGGCAGTGGGTCGGTGTAGTTGAGCAGGTCTTGGGGCACGCCGTCCTTGATGATCGGCTCCTTGCCGATAAACAGGCTGCCCATGCTGAAGATGAACAGGTTGACGCCGTAGGACAGCAGGCACAAACCCATGACCACCTGGAACGTCCGTGGCCGCAGGATCAACCAGACGCCGGAGGCCGCCAGGACCCCAATGGCTATTGCGATGACTTCTTCCATCAGGCGGCTCCTTCGGTTGCAGCAACCACTTTGGGCTGGTTGCTCGGTTTATGCGCGCGCACCGACTGGTGGCCGAGGGCGGTGAGCATCAACAGGGTCGAGCCCACGACCATGGCGTACACGCCGACGTCAAAGAACAGCGCACTGGCAATATGAATATCGCCCAGTAGCGGCAGGCTGAAATGCCAGGTATGCGTAGTGAGGAACGGGTACCCGGCGAACAGCGCACCCAGCCCGGTCAAGGTGGCTGACAGCAGGCCGAAGCCCATCCAGCGCATCGGCCGCAGGCTCATCTGCGCCTCGACCCACTGGGTGCCGGCGACCATGTATTGCAGGATAAACGCCACCGACATCACCAGCCCGGCGACGAAACCACCCCCAGGTTGGTTGTGGCCGCGCATGAACAGATAAAACGACACCACCAGCGCTATCGGCAGCAACAGGCGCACCAGCACCGCCGGCACCATCATAAAGCCCAGGGCGGTGTCGCTGGCCTGGCGCGGGTTGACCAGGTCGGTGGCCACGTCCGGCGCCAGTTGGCGCTGTTGGGGTGGCAATTCCATGCTTTCCTTGGACGGGCGGAAGCGGCGCAGCAAGGCGTACACGGTCAAGGCCACAGCGCCCAGTACGGTGATTTCGCCCAGGGTGTCGAAGCCACGGAAGTCCACCAGCATCACGTTCACCACATTGCTGCCGCCGCCTTCGGGCAGGGCACGGCTTAAGTAGAACGAGGAGATATCGTTGGGCGTCTGGCGGGTCAGCATCGCGTAGGACAACAGCGCCATGCCGCCGCCCACCACAGTGGAGAGCAGCAAGTCACGCAGGCGGCGGATACGCGCCTTGCGCAGCGAGCTGGGCAGGGGTGAGACCTCTTCGATCCGCCTTGGCAGCCAGCGCAGGCCGAGCAGGATCAGCACGGTGGTGACCACTTCCACCACCAATTGGGTGAGGGCCAGGTCCGGCGCCGAGAACCACACGAAGGTGACGCAGGTCATCAGGCCGCACACGCTGACCATGGTCAGGGCCGCCAGCCGGTGGTACTTGGCTTGCCAGGCGGCGCCGAGGGCGCAGGCAATCGCCAGCAACCACAGGGTCACGAAGACGATGGAACCCGGGATTTTCGGGCGGTCGCCCCAGCTGAGGCCACTGTTGATCATCGGGATCATCGCGCCGATCACTGCCAGCAGCACCAACAGGAACAACTGGGTTTGCAGGCGCTTGGTGCTGATGCGTTTCTCGATGCGGCGCACGCCGCGCATCATCACCACCAGGCAGCGCTCGAAACCGCGCTTGCCGTTGAAGTAGCCGATCAGCGGTGGGTATTCGAAGCGGCCACGCTTGAGTTGCTTGCGCAGCATCAGGTACAGCACCACGCCGCCGGTCATTGCCACCAGGCTCATGATCATCGGCGCGTTCCAGCCGTGCCAGATCGCCAGGCTATATTCCGGTAGCGTACCGCCCACCACCGGCAGGGCGGCAGCGGCGAGGATCGAGCCGACCACCTGGGCCGGGAAAATCCCCACCAGCAGACAGGTGAACACCAACAGCTCGACGGGTGCGCGCATCCAGCGCGGCGGCTCGTGGGGCGTGTGCGGCAAGTCGGTGGCGGGCGGGCCGAAGAACACGTCCACGGTAAAACGCAGGGCATAGGCCACGCTGAATGTACCGGCAATGGTCGCGATCACCGGCAGGGCGATTTCCACCCATTGGGTCGACGAGATAAACACGGTTTCGGCAAAGAACATCTCTTTGGACAGGAAGCCATTGAGCAACGGCACCCCGGCCATGGACGCGCTGGCGACCATCGCCAGGGTCGCGGTAAACGGGATCAGGCGCACCAGCCCACTGAGCTTGCGGATATCCCGCGTGCCGCTTTCGTGGTCGATGATGCCCGCCGCCATGAACAGCGAAGCCTTGAAGGTGGCGTGGTTGAGAATGTGGAATACTGCGGCAACTGCGGCCAGTGGGCTGTTGAGGCCCAGCAGCAGGGTGATCAGCCCGAGGTGGCTGATGGTGGAATAGGCCAGCAGGCCCTTGAGATCGTTTTGAAACATGGCGCAGTAAGCGCCGAGGAGGAGAGTGAGGGCGCCGGCACCGCCGACGATCCAGAACCATTCTTCGCTGCCGGACAGCGACGGCCACAGGCGGGCCAGCAGGAACACGCCGGCCTTCACCATCGTCGCCGAGTGCAGGTAAGCCGAAACCGGGGTGGGCGCCGCCATGGCATGGGGCAGCCAGAAATGGAAGGGGAACTGCGCGCTTTTGCTCAAGGCGCCGATCAGCACCAGGGCGAGCATGACCGGGTACAGCGAATGCGCGCGAATCTGATCGCCCGCCGCCAGCACCTGGTCCAGGTCATAGCTGCCGACGATATGCCCCAGCAGCATCACTCCCGCCAACAGGCACAGCCCACCTGCGCCAGTGACCATCAGCGCCATATACGCACCACGTCGCGCATCTGCACGGTGGTGCCAATAGCCGATCAACAGGAACGAGAACAGGCTGGTCAGTTCCCAGAAGAATACGATCTGGATCAGGTTGCCGGAGATCACCAAACCCAGCATGGCGCCCATGAACGCCAGGAAAAATGCAAAGAAACGCGGAACCGGGTCGTCCGGCGACATGTAGTAGCGCGCATACAGCGACACCAGCGTGCCGATGCCCAGCACCAGCATCGAGAACAGCCAGGCAAACCCATCCATGCGCAACACGAAGTTGAGCCCCAGGCTGGGCAACCACATGAATTCTTCGCGGATCACGCCACCGTGGGCGATCTGAGGGTAGAGCAGGGCGACTTGAATAGTACCGACCAGTGCCACAAGGCCGGCCAACAGCGATTCGGTGTTACGTGCGTTATGCGGCAGCAAGGCCGCCAGACAGCTGCCGATAAAAGGCAGAAGCAGTAGAACTATCAGGGACATAGGCTTCTAATCTGCGGGAGTTTGGGATGCATCATACGTGCCGCTTTCACGATCACCAAACGGCAAGATGTGGCAGGATCCTACAAGGTAGGCTGAAACCTCCCATTTGGCACTGTTTCAACCTGCCCTTGAATTAAAATGCAGACCTCTGTGGGAGCCGTTATCTGCAGCGACGCCGTACCTGTGGCGAGGGAGCTTGCTCCCGTGACGGGCTGACAGTCGACGCTTATCTCCCTGACACCCCACGATCCAATTGTGGGAGCTGGCTTGCCTGCGAAGACGGCCTGACAGCCGACACCTATCTCCCTGACACCCCGCGATCAAACTGTGGGAGAGGGCTTGCTCGTGAAGGCGGTCTGGCAGTCTAGAAGGTTGGATTGTGTACATATCCATTGCTGCGGTAACGGCTACTTAGGGTTCCGCCTGACGGCGGGTCACTTTGGAAAAGAGCCCCAGAGTAACCAAAGGGCTCTTGCCCCACCACTCGGCACCTCGCTTAGGCTCGGTGTGCCCGAACACAGTCTTGAATCCGTGGGCCGCCGTCCTGCCGGGTTACCCACGGATTCAAGCCTGCGCTCGGCCAGCGTGGTTTAACGGAGCGCCTGAGATCAAGATCACAAGCAGATCAAGAGCAAGATCAAGAGCGGCTCGCTTCGCATCGTGGTTACCGTTGATCGCAAACTACCCCTGCCGCTCCTCCTCCAACGCCTCTGCCAACTCAACGGCCTTCTGCCCCTTGGTCTTCAATTCACTCACAATCACCGCCACCACAATCAGCACCGCGCCCAGCATCGCGATCGGTGGGAACCGCTCCCCGGCGATTCGCCCCACAACGCCTGCCCACACCGGCTCACCGGCATAAATCAACGTCGCCCGCGTTGGCGAGACACTCTGCTGTGCCCAGTTCATCGCCACTTGGATCACCGCACTGGTCAAGCCCAGGCCCACGGCACTGAACAGCAACAGCCAAGAAAAGCCCGGCAACGCCTCGCCCATGGGCACCACCATCATGAAGGACAGCACCGAAGCGGTGGCCAGTTGCACCACGGTCACCCGACGAATATCCACCTGGCCGGCAAATGCGCTGATCAAGATGATCTCGGCCGCTATGGCCACTGCACCGATCAAGGTGGCGATTTCACCCGCGCTGAAATTCAGCGAGGCCCCCGCCGGGCCGGTCAACAGCATCAACCCCGCAAACGCCAACATGATGCCGATGCTGGGCATCAAGCCGGGGCGACGGCCAAGCACCAGCCACTGCAACAGCGGTACGAACGGCACATACAAGGCGGTGATAAACGCCGATTGGCTGCTCAAGATGGTTTGCAGGCCAATGGTCTGCAAACCGTAGCCGAACATGATCGCCACCCCGATAAACACCCCGGCCTTCAATTCGAACAGGGTCAGGTCGCGCAGGGTGCGCAAGGAAAAGAACCCCACCACAATCGTCGCCGCCGCGAAGCGCAGCCCCACAAAAAACATCGGCCCGCTGACCGCCATGGCGTGCTGCACCAGCAAAAAGGTGCCGCCCCAGATCATGGTGATCACCACCAGGATGCATTCGGCTTTACTGAAACGGTTGAAACGCGAAGGGGAGTTCGGGGCGGTCATGGCGGCTCGGTCTTGCAAGGGGAAAGCACGGACCGCACAATGCGCCGCACGCTGGGCAGTATACTGCGCACACCCACCTATTGAGCAATATAGTGCACAAAGAAAATCCGCAACGGGCTTCGGTCCTGCAGCACGTCAGCCAGAACGTTCGTCGCCTGCGCCATGCCGCCGACTTGAGCCAGACCGCGCTCTCGGAAAAGTCCGGGGTCAGCCGGCGCATGCTGGTGGCGATAGAAGCAGGGGAGAAGAACGTCAGCCTGTCGACCCTGGACCGTGTCGCCGAAGCGTTGGACGTGGCGTTCAGTGATCTGATTCAGGCGCCGGATGTGCGCGACCACAGCCGTATCAATGAGCTGGCCTGGGCGGGCGAGATTGTCGGCAGTAAGGCGGTGTTGCTGGCCAAGGCTACGGCACGGCGTGAGGTCGAATTATGGGAGTGGCGGCTTGAGCCCGGTGACCGTTATTGCCCGGACCCTGACTTGGAAGGGTGGAGCGAACAACTGTTTGTGTTCGAGGGCAGCCTGACGCTGGTGATAGGTGATCAGGAAAATCTCATCGAGGCTGGAGAGTTCTTTATGTTCGCCAGCCACCAGCCCCATGCTTATCGCAATGATGGGAACGCGGCGGTACGGTTTGTTCGAAATGTGGTGATTTGAGCAGTAATAAGGGCGAACTGGCATGAGTGAATCCACCCGCGTTGCAGATGTACTGATCATCGGTGGTGGCCTGAGCGGCACGATGCTGGCCGTGCAACTGCTGCGCCTGCCGGGCACGCGGCGCATCCTGATAGTCGAACCCCGTGCTGAGCTGGGGCGCGGCGAAGCCTACAGCGCGGTCGAATTGGGCCATACGCTGAACGGCAATGCGGCGCGTATGAGCGTTGACCCGGACAACGCCGACGACCTGACCCAATGGCTCACCGACTACATCAGCGCCGGCGGATGGCCCGAGTCGAACCAACAGCATGTGCCTATCAGCGAGCTGTTCCCGCCACGGGGGCTTTTCTGCCTGTACGCGCAGCAGCGTCTGGCGCAAGCCAAGGCGCTTTCTACATCGAGCGTCGAGCACATCCGCGCCGAAGGGGTAGACCTGCAAGTCGATGCCACCTCGGTGTTGTTGACCCTCGATACTGGCGAGCAACTGCGCGGCGCCTGTGCGGTATTGGCCACCGGCATGTTCCCTGCTGCGCGCACTCCGCAGACCGAGTCCACAGGATTGAATGCCGCCGCGTTGGACCCTTGGGATGTACCCGCGATGACCCGGCTCGACCCACAATCGACCGTGCTGATCATCGGCTCGGGCCTGACCATGGTCGATGCCGTGGTCTCCCTGGAGCAGGCCGGCCATCGCGGGCCTATCGAGGTTTTTTCGCGCCACGGCTTGTTGCCCCATGTACGCCGGCAACCGCCGAGCTGGGACGACTTCCTCGCCGCTGACCACAGCCTGAGCAGCCCCCGACAATTGCTGCGTGAGGTGCGACGCCAATGCCAGCTCGCGTTGGGGCAAGGCACAGACTGGCAGGCGCCGCTGGACACGGTGCGCGGGCATATCGCGCGGCTGTGGAGCCAGGCCAGTGAGGCCCAGAAGCGCCAGTTCGTGCGGCATGTACGGCCTTGGTGGGAAAGCCATCACCACCGTTCGCCGCCCTTGAGTGCGCAGTTGGTAGCGCGGTTGCAGGGGCAAGGGCGGTTGCGGATTCAGGCGGCGTCGTTCAAGGGCTTGGTGCCTTCGCAGAAGGGGGTTGCCATTGCGGTGCGCTACCGTGGCGAGGATGTGATCACCAAGATGTTGGGCGCTGCGCTGATCAATTCCAGCGGCATCGAATACGACTGGCGCCGGGTGGCCCGTCCTTTACCGCAGCAACTGCTCAAGCGCGGGTTGATCCAACCTGGGCCGCTGGCGCTGGGGATTGCGGCGGATTCAACGGGGGCGGTGCTGGATGCTCGCGGCGAGGTCAGCCAGCGACTGTTCGCCCTGGGGCCGCCGTTGCGGGGCATGTGGTGGGAGAGTACGGCGGTGACCGATGTGGCGCTGCAGGCCAAGGCACTGGCCGCCAGGCTGACACAGCGCTGAATGTTAGAGTTGGTATTGATTGCCCCAATGCAAGTAACCGGTAATCTTGTGGCGAGGGAGCTTGCTCCCGCTGGAGTGCGAAGCGCTCCCAGGATCCCGTCTCTTATAAACATCTCCGAGCCCACGAGACCACGGAACAAAACTCGTA